>JAISOQ010000192.1 GCA_031275515.1 Treponema sp.
AATTGCTTTTTTGTCAGAATTCTATTCATGCGCTTTCCTCTCTCCTCTGTGATGGTATCTCTGTATAAAAAAGCCTGGTTTATCAAGCTATATACGAAAAATAACGCTAACCCCTAAAGCCCCATTTTAACCTACTATATTGAAAAAATCAAAGGCGGATTAATACGCGCTGGGACAGTGTTAGTTACTTTTTTATCCTCAGATGACATAAATCATAGGAGGTCCGGGAATTAACGCTGATTTTCACGAATTATTCGGATACATTAGAGCCTGTCCCAAAACTGAAGTTTTGGGACAGGCTCTCTGTTATATCAATAAACCCTATTGGTGCAAGGTTGTGCGCTGCTTAGGGCATCGGCGTTTACTTTTCCACAGGCAAGAAAGACATGATATAATAAGTCATCACAATTTCGTGGAGGGGAAAGATGGGGATGATAAGCATACGCGAACTGACGCAGATCATAGATTATCTGGAACAGATAAACGATACGGGGGAGCGGGTTTCATGTGGTGACGGCGTGGATAGAGGGGAGTAAGGATTGACGCTTGGGCAGGGGGGGAAATAACCGCCGGCAGAGGCATCGGATACGGCGAGGTTTTCGGCAGACCTGTTATTTCTCGAAGAAACTATTCAACCGCCTGAAAGCGTTTGAGATGGTTTTCTTTTACATCAATTATGGCTTCGTTATGAGACTTATCATATACTTTGTGGATCACTTCCCGAGATTTTTTGCCTTATGAACCTGCCGTTTTCTCCATGAAAACCGGCTTGCTTTTCTCCGCCTCATCTGGGGACATGAACCGGATGGCTGAAACTTTGAATTCCTGAGCCCCATGTCGCATAACGCCTTCATAGATTCAGGGATTAGGGGAATACTTCGATGGGGATAGACGTTCCTATGGCTGCCCGCAGCGCCGCCGCCCGCTTCTCCAGAACCGCTTGGGGGAGCGCTTCCGCCAGGGGGTCTTCCGGAGCGGGCCGGGCTTTGCCGTAGATCTGCACTGCCTGGACGCCGGGTCCCCGGCCTGGACCGCTGCCGCCGCTTCCGGCCAGTTCCGCCGCAAGACGGACCCAGGCCGCTTCTTCCTCCGCCGGCGGCTCCCGGCCTTGTACGGCGCAGATCATGGTTTGCAGGGTCACCGGCGCAAGGGGTACAAATTTTCGGATGCTTCCGATAAGCGCGTCAAAAGGTATGGCGGACCGGTCTATCGCTTCGTACCAGGCCGGACTGCCGGCGTCCAGCTTGAGCCAGATGTCCAGCTTCATAGCCCCCAATGCGGCTTCCTTCATCAAGGCGAAAGTTTTGTCATTCAAAAGCCCCGTGCCATTGGTGATGATCACCAGGGCCGCTTCCGGGACAAAACGCTCTCTGATCCGCCCCGCCGCTTCCAGGGCCTCCCGGAAATCCGGGGACAGGGAAGGTTCCCCGTTCCCCGAAAAACAGATGTCCCGCAGGGGAATTCCCCGTTCCGCCGCTTCCGCCAGGATGCCCCTAAGGGCTTCTTCCATAACCGGAAGGGAAAACCGCAGATCCGTCTGAAAGGGAAACACTTCGCAGTAGGGACAGTCGAAAGAACAGACCTTGCGGTCCGGGAAAAGGTTGATCCCTACAGAGAGACCTTTGGAACGCCGGGAATAGACGGGATAAACAACAGCCCCGGCTTCCCTGCCGCGGTGATTCTCAACCGGCCCCGGACTGAATTCCTTCATGTAAGCTGAACTCTTGCCGCCGCCGCCGCCGCATGGCCGGCAAGCCCTTCCGCCGCGGCTATCCGTTCCGCCGCAAGCCGGGCCGCATCAAAGCCGGGACCGGGGCCGCAGCGCAGGCTCGTTGGGGTCTTGAGGAAGTGGCGCACCGAAAGACCGGCGGAAAACCGGGCGCTCCCGGAAGTGGGCAGGGTGTGGTTGATCCCCGCCGAATAATCCCCCAGGACCTCCGCCGCCCGGCTTCCCACAAAGAGGGAACCGTAGTTCCTAAGAAGGGGAATCCATGAATCCGGAGCCTCTACCTGGAGTTCCAGATGTTCCGGGGCTATGACGTTGGCGATACGCGCCGCTTCTTCTCTGGACGTGCAAATGACGATAAGCCCCCCCGCATCCAGGGAAGCCCGGGCCGCAGCGGCGGTTGGCAGGACGGCAAGCTGCTTTTCCACCGCCGCCGCGATCCGTCCGGCCATGTCCCGGCTGGGAAAAAGGGCCCGCGCCCGGGCGTCCGGGTCATGTTCCGCCTGGGCCAGAAGGTCCGCCGCGATGAGGTCTTCGGGAGCGGCTTCCAGACCGGGGTCCTGGCCATCGGCGATGATCAGCACGTCTGTAGGACCGGCGATAAAGTCTATGCCTACTTCTCCAAAGAGGAGACCTTTGGCGGCGGCCACATATTTGTTACCCGGCCCGGCTATCACGTCAACACGGGGGATAGTCCCCGCGCCCAGGGCCAAAGCCGCTACTGCCTGAGCGCCCCCCAGGGCAAAAATACGCCGCGCCCCCGCAAGATACGCGGCGGCCAGGATGCGCCGGTCCGGGAGGCCCTCCGCTCCAGGCGGGGAAGCCAGGATTACTTCCCCCACCCCGGCGGCTAGGGCGGGGATAATTCCCATGAGTACCGATGAAACCAGAGGGAAGCGTCCGCCGGGGGCGTAGATCCCGGCCCGCTCCACCGGGATGACCCGCTGGCCGGTAAAAAGGCCGGGGGCTATCTCGAACTCAAAGTCAATAAACTGGGCCCGCTGGCGTTCGGCAAATTCCCTGATGTTCCGGGCGGCAAATTCCAGCGACTCGGCGAGTTCCGGCTCATTATCCTTCAATACCCGGTAAGCGGCCTCGGCGGTTTCCAGGGGTACTTCGGGGTTTTCCGGGGCGCTCCGGTCAAACCGGGCGGCGAATTCCCGTACTGCCGCGCCGCCCCTTTGCCGTACCCCGGCGATAACTTCCCTGACCGCGGCGATAACCGCCTCGTCTTCCTCCTGCATCCTCACAGTCCGCCAATATGCGTCAAATTCGGCGCTGTCGATAATCTTCACCTTTGCCTCTTTTTGCCCCGTAATAAAAGCATACTCTTACAGGCTTCCAGGAAACCGGCCATCTCGTCATCGGTTCCTATAGTCACCCGCAGAAAATCGGAAATCCCCGGTTTGTTGAAATGCCGTACCAGAATGCCCCGTTCCCGCAGGCCGGTAAAGAGTTCCGCCCCGGATTTACCGGGATACCGGGTAAAAACGAAATTCGCCTGGGAGGGCAGCGTCTCAAACCCCAGGGCCGCAAGAGAGGCAATCGTCCGCTCCCGGGTGGCGATTATCCGGCGGAGGATTTCGCCGTAATAGGCGGCGTCGGACAGGGCGGCGACGGCCCCGGCCTGGGCAAGACGATCCAGGGGGTAGGAATTAAAAGAATCCCTCACCCGGCGCAGCCCTTCGATTAGTTCCTCCCGGCCCAGGACAAAACCCACCCGCAGGCCCGCTAAAGCCCCCATCTTGGACAGGGTATGTACCGTAAGGAGATTCGGGTGGCTTTCTATATAGGGCGCGGCGGAAGCGGCTCCCAAGAAAGCGCCGCCGGTAAAAGCGCCGTAGGCTTCGTCAACCGCCACTACCCGGCCCGCCCCGGCCTGGTATTCCGCGATACGAAGTATCCCGGCGGTTTCCAGGACCATCCCCGTAGGGGCGTTGGGATTGGCCAGCACAACTCCCCCGGCGGGAACCAGGTAGTCTTCGGGATTAACGGAAAAATCTTTCCCCACAGGGACGGTACGGAAGGGGACCCTCCAGAGGCCGGCATAGACGGGATAAAAACTATAGGTGATGTCTGGAAACAGGACGGGAAGCGCGGCGGAAGTTCCGGCTTCAAAAAACGCGGCAAACACAAAGGCCAGAGTCTCGTCAGAACCGTTTCCCGCAAAGACCTGTTCCGGCTTAACCTGGTAAGCGGCGGCTATGGCTTCCCGCAGTTCCCGGCTTTCCGGGTCCGGGTAGAGCCTGAGCTTCTCCCCTGCGGCTTTTTGCAGGGCTTCCAATACCAGAGGCGAAGGGGGATAGGGATTCTCGTTGGTATTGAGCTTGATAAAGACCCCGTCTTTGGGTTGTTCGCCGGGAACATAGGGACTCAGGGCCCTGACCCGCCCGTTCCAGTAAACACTCATAAACTCCCCTGCTTCTTGTGCCGACGGTCAAGCTCATCCAGAACCTCCGCCGCCGTAACCCCTTCACGGGTCATAAGAACAGTAAGGAAATAGAAAAGATCCGCGGCTTCCCAGACCACCTCTTCGTGGATTTTGGCGGCGCAGACTTCTTCTGCTTCTTCCATAATCTTTTCCCGGACCAGGGCATCGTCCAGAGTGGCGGTATATGATCCGGGGATGGGATGCTCAAACCGCTCCGCGATTATGCTTTGAAGGAATTCCCAGGTGTAGCGCCGTTCACCGGTGAAGCACGACCAGGCCCCGGTGTGACAGACAGGACCGGCGGGTTCTGCCACCGCAAGAAGGGCGTCCCGGTCACAGTCCGCCCGGAGGCGCAGGAGGCGCAGGGTGTTGCGCGAGGTTTCCCCCTTCATCCAGAGGCGGTTCCGGGTGCGGCTGTGAAAGCAGAGGTTCCCCCGGGAGAAGGTTTCCGCAAGGGCTTCGGGGCTGGTGAAGCCGGTCATCAGAACCTGGCCGTCGGGGGACTGGGCGATAACCGGAAGCAGCGGGACGCCCGTTCCCTGGGGCAAGCCTTTCTTCCAGTTCAGGGAACGGATGAAGGCATCGGCCAGGGCGATTTTTCCGGTATAGAGGGCCATGCCGAGTTGGACATCGCAGCCCAGGGCGGCTATGGCTTCGATTTCTTCCGGGGTAGATACGCCGCCTGCCACGGTAATGGCGCAGGAGACCCTTTCCCTAAGCTGCTTTACCCGGTCCATATCTATGCCCGTCATGGTTCCTTCCCGCTCAACGCAGGTAAAGAGAAGTTCCCCCGCAAAAGGCTCCACCTCCTGGGCAGTCTCCAAAAGGTCCAGTCCCGTAGGCGTTTTCCATCCGTCCAGGACGATTTCACCGTTCCGGGCATCTACCGCCACGATCACCCGTTCCCGGCCTATCTTCTTTACTATAGATTCGAGGAAGGCGATGTTCACCAGGAATTCCCCCCCCTCCTTGCCGGCGCCTTTCTTCCGGGAATCCCGCAAGGCGGCGGACCCGATGATGACTTTCCGGGCTCCCAGGCTCACAAGTTCCTTGGCCCGTTCTGCGGTCCTGATTCCCCCTCCGACCCGGCATTCGGCAATACGAATTAGGGGTTTTATAAGTTCGAAGTTGCTCCCCTTGCCCATTGCCGCATCCAGATCGATGATCGCCGTTTCTCCGTAACGGTTAAATTCTTCGGCTAGTTCTCTGGGATTGTCCTGTTGAAGCGCCAGTTCCGAACCTTGTCTGAGCTGGACAACTTTTCCGTTTTGTATATCTATAGAAGCGATTACCATCTTACGCAAACTCCTTGTGATTCGACATATCTTTTGATCTCCGGGATGGTGGTCTTTCCAAAATGTAACATGGAGGCCACCAATGCGGCATCCGCTCCTCCGGCGGATGCATCTTGGGCGTCCGCCGAAAGAATGGATGCCTCCCCGTCCTTAAAAGGCAGCAAGACCCGGGCGATCTGTTCCAGGTCTCCCGCGCCGCCGGAAGCGATGACCGGGACCGGCACGGCGTTCAGGATACAACCGGTAAGCTGAAGATCATAGCCGCCGCCTGTACCGTCGGCGTCTATGGAGTTAAGGAGGATTTCTCCGGCTCCCAGTTCCACGGCTCTAACGGCCCATTCTATGGCGTCTATCCCGGTATCCTCCCGTCCGCCGTGAGAATAGGCGTGCCAGACTGGCCGTCCCTGGCCGTCCTGCCCTGTCCGCTTGGCGTCTATGGAGAGGACCACGCACTGGCTGCCATAGGCAAGGGCCATATCCGAAAGAAGGGAAGGATTTTGCAGGGCGGAGGTGCAGACCGAAACCTTATCGGCCCCGGCGTTCATTGCATCCTTCATGTCCGCCGCAGTGCGTATGCCCCCGCCGACGCACAGGGGGATAAAAACCTCCGCCGCCACCCGGCTCACCACATCCAGGAGGGTCGCCCGGCTCTTGTAGGAAGCGCCTATGTCCAGGAAGGTAAGCTCGTCCGCCCCTTCATCGTTATACCGCCGGGCCAATTCCACCGGGTCTCCGGCGTCCGTGAGCCCTTTGAATTTGATCCCTTTTACCACCCGTCCGTCGTCAACGTCCAGGCAGGGGATGATCCGTTTTGCCTGCATAATTCCCTCCGGTCAACTCCGCGCCCAATTTTCCAGGAGCCTCAAACCAGCGGCGCCGGATTTTTCCGGGTGAAACTGTACGGCGGCCAAGTTTCCTTTTTCCACCGCGGAACAGTAACGAAGGTAATACTCCGCTTCGGCCACTCCAGCCCCGTCTTCTTCGCAGGAGACATAATAAGAATGAATATAATAAAAAAACGAAGCCGGCGGGAGGCCCTGGAAAAGCCGTGAATCTTCCCGGGCTTCGGTACGGTTCCAGCCTATTTGGGGTACTTTGCGGCCAGGAAAACGTTTCACCCTGCCCCGGATCACAGCCAGGCCCCGGACGGGCATCCCGTTTACCGGAGGCGCTTCCTCGGAGGACTCGAACAGAACCTGGAGGCCTATGCAGATTCCCAGAAAGGGCCTGTCCGCCTGAATCCAGGCGCGGATGGCAGGGGCATAGCCCGATTTTTCCAGGGAAGCCATAGTTGTCCCAAAGTGGCCGTCCCCGGGAAAGAGGAGCTTTGCAAAGGGCGAAGTCTCATTCCCGGCCAGCTCTTCCGGGTCCCGGACGAACCGGGCAGGGACGCCCAGCCGCGCCAAGGCGTTCATCACCGAGCCGAGGTTACCCGCTCCGTAATCCAGGACTCCGATAAGGCCCTCCCCGGCACGCCCGCTCATGCGAGGATCCCCTTGGTAGAAGGGATGCGGTCTTCGCCGCGGGGATCTATCCCGCAGGCTTCCCTCAGGGAGCGGGCCGCCGCCTTGAACAGGGCTTCTATCTTATGGTGATCGCTCCGGCCCCGCAGAACGTCCAAATGCAGGGTGATTCCTGCGGCGGAGACAAAGCCCTGCCAGAAGTCTTCCACCGTATCGGTCTGGAAGGAAGCGGCGGCGGCTCCCGCGGGGGATGAGACCAGGGGTATCCCCGAAAGGCCCGCTTCAAAGACCAGGAAAGAACGGCCAGAAACGTCCGCCGCAGCCCGGACCAGGGTCTCGTCCATAGGAAAGAGGCAGCTCCCGTTCCGGCGTATGCCCCGCTTGTCCTCCAGGGCCTTGGCAAAGCACTGGCCCAGGACTATCCCAGTGTCCTCCACCAGGTGATGTTGATCCACCTCCAGATCCCCCAAAGCCCGGATCTCCAGGTCAAAAAGGCCGTGGCGGGCAAACGTGTTAAGCATGTGAGCCATAAAGCCTATAGGGTAATCCAGGAGGGTTTCGCCCCTGCCGTCAAGATCGAGACGGATGAAGATGTCCGTTTCCCTGGTTGTCCGTTTAATTTCGGCGGTCCGCGCCATTCCGCTTCCTCCGTTTAATCCGCTCAGAATTTATAAGTTGAGGCTGTTCCAAAACTCGTCTTCTACAAGTTAGGGAGGGGGCAGCCGCCCCCGTAACGCCCCCGCCGGGATTTTGGAACAGCCTCAACTTATAGTACAACTTTTCGCAAATCATATTCCACAATATCGGCGGCGCCCAGTTTCTTCAAGCGGGGGATAAGGTCAGGAATTTCCTCTTTTTTTACCGCAATCTTCACCGCATAGCCATCGTTGCCGTAGAGGGGCGATATTGTGGGGCTTCGCATGGCGGGAAGTCCCGCCGCCAGTTCGTTGAACCGGGTTTGGGGTACGTTCATTTCCAGAAGCACCCGTTCCCGGCCATCCAGAACCGCCCGAAAAAGCATGGCCAGCTCTTCTATCCTGCCCCGCTTTTCGCCGTCCGCCATTGCCCCGCGGGAGGCCACGAAACGGGTGGAGGACTCCAGAATATCCGCCACGATACGCAGGCCGTTGTCCTTGAGGGTCTGGCCCGTAGAGGTGTTGTCGATGATCATGTCCGCATCATCCGGAGGGAAAACCTCAGTAGCGCCATAGGTCCTTACAATCCGGTATTCGTAGCCCCGGCTCTTGAGCCATGTTTCAGCGATAGAAACATATTCAGTAGCCACTACAAGCCGTTTGTTTTTGAGGGCTTCATCGTCAAGCTCTGCCGGGACTGCCGCTACGATGCGCACCCTGTCGAACCCCAGATCCAGGACTTCAGCCACATCGGCGCCGCTTTCCTGTATCCAGTCCGCGCCGGTAAAACCCGCATCGTGGCTTCCCAGCTCCAGAAGCTCTCCCACGTTCTGGGGTTTCATGATCTTGGCGTCCAGCCAGTCCGCAGCTATCCTGGGCCGGTAGGTCCGGTCCGCTAGGTAAATTGGGAATCCCGCCTCGGCAAAAAGCCGGGAAACATTGTCAAAAATTCGCCCTTTGGGGATCAAAATCCTCAGTTTTTCCATACTCCACTCCAAAAAAAAACCGTGAGCCTGAGCCCACGGTCTGTTTACCGGTTATTCGCCTTATTCAGGCGTCGGACTCTGGCGGCTGCACGAAAACATGGTGGTAATGATGAGCAAAAAACGCCAAAGTCCAGTTCATGATAAGGAAGGTATCATGTTCTTCAAAAAGAGTCAACCCGGCGTAGGACCGGCGCATAGAATTAGAATGAATTAGGCAGGAGAAGGTTCCAAATGGCCTGTGGGCATTGAGCAGCTTGAACATGGTCTCTATGTGCCGTTCAAAGCTTAGGGAGAGCATAAACCGGCTCTCCTTCAAACTCCTGTCATCAAACGCCGGATGCACCTTAGATTTTTACCTGGCGTAATGCGGTATCTGGTACTGTCCCCCCTATTTGTAGTACGATAAACCGTGAAGGAGCATGGAGCATGGCGAAAAGAATCAATGTAGGTATCTTATTCGGGGGAAAATCAGCGGAACATGAGGTGTCCCTGCAATCGGCGAA
>JAISOQ010000238.1 GCA_031275515.1 Treponema sp.
TCACCCGGCTTCGGGCTATTGACGGGGGAAAACGGGTAAGCGTCAAACGGAAAATGCTCAGAGCCAGCCTTGTCCCGGATTTCCTTCTCAAGGTGTTATTCGGCGAGTAAGCGCTGTTGCCCTGATGAGGCAATGCGTGGTATTGACTAAAATTTATATTTAGGAAATAATAATCCATATTGTCTATGGAGGATTAGTATGAAAAAGACTCTGTTAAGCCTGCTCATTGCAGGCGTTTTTGTTCTGACGATTAATCAGAACGCGGATGCCGGGGGAAAAAAGGACGCTTCGGGATCAAGCCTGACCATAGGGGCGACGCCTACGCCCCACGGGGAACTTCTTGAACTGCTCAAGGACGATTTGGCCGCCCAGGGGTATACCCTTAAAGTGGTAATCTACAACGATTATGTCCAGCCCAACGAAGCCCTGGTTGCCGGGGACTTGGACGCCAACTACTTCCAGCACATTCCCTATCTGGAATCCAACGAAGCCTGGAGCAAGGCTCTGGGAAACGCCTTTGGCGTCCATGTGGAACCCCTGGGCCTGTATTCCAACAAGTTCAAGTCCATCGGGCAGCTTCCCTCCGGGGCGACGGTGGCCATAGCGAATGACCCCTCCAACGGCGGACGGGGGCTGCTCCTGCTCCAGGCTAACAGGCTCCTTACCCTCAGGGAAGGGGCCGGGCTTACGGCTACGGTTCAGGACATAGCAGATAATCCCCGGAACCTTCAGTTTCGGGAACTTGACGCGGCCCAGCTGCCCCGCGCCCTGGGGGATGTGGACGCCGTGGTGATCAACGGCAATTACGCCCTGGACGCGGGCCTCAACCCGGTTACGGATTCCCTCATCCTGGAAGGCGCCGATTCCCCCTACGTCAACATCGTGGTAGTCAGGAAAGGGGACGAAACCGCTCCCAAGATACTGGCCCTCAAACAGGCCCTGCTGTCCCAAAAAGTCAAGGATTACATCAATAATAAGTGGAACGGCAGCGTAGTGGCTACGTTTTAAGGACCCCGGGAACCCGCGTATTCCACGGGTTCCCCTTACAGCCCTATCGCTTCCAGGATGATCCGTTTTTGAACGGAGAATTCCGCCGATACGGGAAAGTCGTGGGAGCGGGGGCGGGGCGGGAGTACGTCGAGACGGCGGCTTATACGGCCCGGCCTGCCGGTAAGGATGTAAACCCTGTCCGAGAGGACCAGGGCTTCTTCTACATCGTGGGTGATAAAAATCGTTGAAAGGGACATTTCCTGTGCGATGTCCCGGTACCATTCCTGCATCTGACGGCGGGTGATGGCGTCCAGAGCGGAGAAGGGTTCATCCAGAAGGATCACCGGATTCCGCATCATGCAGGTCCTCAGGAGCGCGGCCCGCTGCCTCATACCCCCGGAAAGCTGCCGGGGGTATTTCTTTTCGTATCCTGCAAGTCCAAAGTGGGGAAAAAACGCCGCGCCATACTCCCGGGCTTCGCGCTTCTTCTCCCCCCTGATGAGCAGGGGGAGGATCACGTTGTCCAGGACGGTACGGTATTCCAAAAGCAGGTCCTTTTGAAGCATGTAACTTACCCTGCCCGAAACGCCGGTGATGTCCTCCCCGGCAAGGAATATTTTCCCCTCGTCGGGGGTATCCACCCCGGCAAGGACATTGAAAAGCGTGGTCTTCCCCACGCCCGAGGGCCCAAGGAGGGAGATGAATCCCCCTTTGGAAAGTTCAAGGCTTATACCGGCGACCACCGGTTCTCCCGCGTAGGTTTTGACGACGCCTTCACAGGCAAACAGCGCCTCTGTTTTGGCCGCGCCGGCATTGCCGCCGTTCAAGGCAGGTACTCGTTGGTAAATCCGCCTTCTCCAATGTCCTTCTCCAGGAGACCCCGCTCGAACATCCACCGGTAGAACCTCCCCCAGCGGGCGGGATCGATTTCGCCCCACCGCGGGGCGTCTCCCTGATACCGGTCCGCCAGGTATTCCTGACTCCGGTGGACCAGGGTTCTGTCCAGTTCCGGGGCGTGTTTTAAAAGTATCTCCGCCGCCTCCGCCGGATTTTCCGACGCAAAAGCATAGCCCCGGCTTAGGGCGGCCAGGAATTTCTTCGCGGTATCCTTGTTGGCGGCGGCCCAGGCGCTGTTGGTTACCAGGACGGGGGTGTAAAAATCCAGGTCTTCATTGATGGTCCCCAGGTCCAGGTAGGCGATGTCCAGGTTCCTGACTTCCGCGGCAACGCCGTCCCAGGCGTAGTAGATCCAGATGGCGTCAACATCGGTTTCCAGGGCGGAGAAGGCATCGGTGGCGAAGTTGGGGATCATCCTGACGGCATTGAAGTCCCCGCCATCGCCTTCGACGATGTTCCGTATCACCTCCGTTACCAGAGGCGTCTCCCAGGATGCAAAGCGCTTACCCGCCAGGTCCCTGGGCCTTTCTATGCCGCTTTCTTTGAGGGCCATGATCCCCGACGTGTTGTGGCTGATGATGGCCGCCACCGCCGTCACCGGCAGGGCGTCCCGGTTCCGGGCAATGGCGGGCCCCAGAGATTCCTGGAAGTCCACGGCGAATTCGGCGTTCCCCGAACCGAGGAGCACCAGGGCGCCGTCTTCCGGGGGCTGCATGATTTCTACCGTGAGGCCCGCTTCGGCAAACCAGCCCTTTTCCAGGGCGGCATAGATGCCGGTATGATTGGTGTTCGGCGTCCAGTCCAGCACTACCCGGATGTTCCCGGCTTCTGTCTTGCGTCCCGCGCAGGCGCCGATGGCGAACAGAGTTACTGCGGCAAGAAGGATGCCGGCTGTTTTCTTCATAATAATACTCCTTGTAATTGTTTTATAGCATTCAAAAGGTTACTTATTCTTTTCTGTAAGGCATGGCGGCCTTTTCCAGTTCCGTTACCAGCTTCATGAGCAGAAGGCTCAACACTGCCGTCAGCAGTATTACGGCGAACATCTTGTCAAAGGAATAGGAACGGCGGACCCGGACCATGTAGACCCCAAGCCCCGCGTCTCCTCCAAGCCACTCGGAGATCACCGCGCCGATGATCGCATAGGAGCTTGAAATTTTAAGCCCCGAAAAAAAAGCGCCCATGCTCTGGGGGATTTTTATGTACCGGTATATCTGCCGCCCCTTTGCCCCCATGGATTTGAGGAGCCGGATCGCGTCTTCGTCCGCCTGGTCAAAGCCGTCCAAAAGCCCTATGGTCAGGGGGAAAAAGCAGGTGATGAAGATCAGGGCGATTTTCGGGGCCATGCCATACCCCATCCAGAGGATGAGGAGGGGCGCAATGGCGATGGTGGGCATGGTTTGGGTGAGGAGCAGCAAGGGCGTCACCGACCGTTTGAGGAAACGGTTGGCATCCAGGAGGACGGCTAGCGCCAGGGATACTGCCACGGAAAGGAGGAGCCCCCACAGGGCTTCTATGAGCGTGCGCCCCAGATGATGCATCAGGAGGGGGAAGTCGGCGATAAAAGCCTGTACCACCCGGACCGGACTTGGCAACATGTAGGCCGGCACTAACCCTGTCATAGCAATGATCTGCCAGAGGAGCGCCAGCCCCGCAGTCAATGCCAATGACTGCGGGTTTTGGAGCCTTCCCGCCGGTCCGGGCCTTCGCATCGTCCGAAACACCGGCGTTTCAGGCATGGTGTTTGGCGGTCTTCTTTTCGATAGACCAAACTCCCGCTCCGGGGTTATATGCCGTCTTGATGTAGGCGGACACGCTTTCCGCCCCTTCCCGCAGGCAGATGAGCTGACACTCCTTAGCCGCGTCCCAGAGCTTGTCGAAGTCCCCTTCGATAGTAGTCTCGAAAGGCCCCACAAAGACCTTGAGCCCCGTACCTTTGAGGTAGGCGATCACCGCGTCTACAATGCGGAGCGTTTCGTCCCCGCTTGCCGTTCTGGGCAGCACCTGAATCGCTATGCTTGCCTTAGGCTGTTCCATTTTATGCCTCCGTAGTTTCCCGGACGCAAAAAAGCGCCCGGACGGATAACCGCGCAGGCGCTTAAAAAGCTTATGAACCCTTTTAACTG
>JAISOQ010000289.1 GCA_031275515.1 Treponema sp.
ACCCATACGCTTACCGATTTCAGCGGGTTAGAGGCAAAGCTTAAAGAAATTGCCGACGGTATCGAAATAAGCAGCGAAATCAATTTCACCATGCAGACAACCCAGAACGACCCCGGCACCGTTATCCGTATGACCTTCGACATTACCTCCACAACCCCATCGGCCGCGGCGTCGTCAACGCGCTATATTGAAGGAACGCTAGCGTATGACAACGCCACCAAGGAATGGAGCCTTACCAATATTACCTATTCCCCAGGCATCAGCTCCGAAAGCGGCGCAGTCATTGCAGGCACAGCAAGCGGCAGCAATGTTTCTTTTATATTCAGAAACCTCTCGGGCTACGATCCCAAAACCGATACGGCAAAACAGTGGATCAAGGCTTCAACTTCAAGTTCGTGGCAAATCAACAGCGAATACAACGCGTCCGGCTCGACAGACACAACCGCCGAGACGATGCTTGTCTACCTTGTGCTTGACGCAAGCACCTCGTTGCAGGACAGCCAGATTACCCAGATCAGGACGGCGGTAAATAGTTTTATCGACACCCTGTACAACCGGGTGCATGCCACGGAATAACGGTTTTTCGGACTGCCGTTTAATGCACGCGAGGGGATTGTTCCGGTTCGCATCTTGCCGGGCAGTCCCCGCAAAACCCGGCTTTTAAGGCCTTAGCTGATGATGCTGCGCCCCCGCCATCCGCGGCGGGGGCGCATTGTCAGCGGGGCATAATGGCGCCGTCATGTCCAAAACGGATTTTATCTGCCCCGGCCCGGCAGGTATGTACCACCCGCCTGAGAATCATGTAGAGTATGCCTATGATAACCATCGCGTTTACCGGAGGCGGCACCGGGGGGCATATCTTTCCCGGCCTGGCTGTGGCCGCGTATCTCCAAAAGTTGACGCCCTGCCGGATTTTCTGGATAGGTTCAAAAGCCGGCATGGACCGGAGCATTGTGGAGGAAGGGGGCCTGGAATTTTTCGGTATCCCGGCGGGAAAACTCAGGCGGAATTTTTCTTTGCGGAATTTTGCCGATGTCTTTAAGGTCCTTGGGGGCTTCTTTGCCGCCCGGAAGATCCTCAAACGGGAAAAGCCCCTGCTCCTCTTTTCTAAGGGGGGGTTTGTGAGCGTCCCCCCTTGTGCGGCGGCGTTTTCCCTGAAAATACCCGTATTCACCCATGAATCCGATTATAGTCCCGGCCTGGCTACCAGGATAAATGCGAAGTTCGCCAATCGCATCTTTACCGCCTTTCCCGATACCGCCGCTTTTTTCCCGGCCAGGGTCCGGGAGCGGGTTGTCCTTGCGGGAAACCCCATACGCCCGGAATTCCGCTCAGGCGATCCCGCCCTGGGCAGGGCATTCCTGGGGGCCGGGGAGGGGGACCGTATCCTCCTCGTCCTGGGGGGGAGCCTGGGCGCCAGGCAGCTCAACGAACTGGTCCGGGCCGCTCTCCCTGAGCTTACCCGCCTGTATGTGGTAGTCCATCAGACGGGACCTAAAACCGAATGGGACCTCCCTGCCGGCGGTCGCTACAAGCCCTATCCCTTTATCAGGGGGGAGCTTCCCCATGTTATAGCCGCCGCGGAACTCGTCCTGTGCAGAAGCGGTGCCGGGACGGTCTGGGAGTGTGCGGCTGCGGGGAAACCTCTGGTACTGGTCCCCTTGAGCGGTTCAGGGACCCGGGGGGATCAGGCGGAAAACGCCGGGTACCTGGAAAAAGAAGGCGCCGCGGCGGTACTCCTGGGGGAGCTTACCCCCCAAAGGCTGACGGAGACCCTTGGCGTCCTGGCCCGGGAAGGGGAGAAGCGCCGGCTCATGGGAGAAGCGGCTTTCCGGTTTGCCGCTCCCGACGGGGCGCGGATCATTGCCGGGGCGATACAGGCTCTAAGCAGCTCATGTCCGCAAGACCGGCGGGCCTGAGAGCGGGGGCTCCCCCCTGCAAAAAAAACGGAAACATGATAGAGTGAACGTATAGTTATGGAAGTAATCGATATTATTTTTGCGGCCCTTATGGTGATAGTTGTCGTCCGCTGTACCCTCAGGGGGTTTATCGAAGAAGTGATGTCCATGGCGGCCCTGGTATTGGGATTGGGCTCCGCTTTCTTCTTTTATAAAAGAGGGGCCGCCTTTCTCGCAGAAAAATATATACCGGATATGAAGATTCTGCCGGAAGTCCTGGCTTTCGCTGGCATCTTCCTCATTGTATTTTTGGCGGTTAAACTCCTTGAATTTGTCCTTAAAGACATCATCTCCCGGATTCATCTGGGCGGGGTGGATCGGCTTTTGGGGGCGGTGTTCGGCTTTATCGAAGGGGCGGTCCTGGTTTCCCTGATCCTCTTTGTTCTTACCATACAGCCCCTGTTCGACGCCCAGCCCCTGCTGGAAAAAAGCTATTTTGCCCAAACGCTGGCGCCCTATATCGGGGCGGCCAAAAACGCTATTCAGTTTCCCGGGGGGGCATAGCCTATGTTTGAGAATATCCTGGGACAAGAGGCGGTCCTCCAGTTGGCGGAAGATATACGCCGCGATGTTCTGGCGCCGTCCATGCTGTTCCGGGGTCCCCGGGCATCGGGGAAGGGGACTGCGGCCCTGGAACTGAGCCGGATCCTTTCCTGCGAAAAGGCTGATCCCCATAGGGCGTGGGCGTGTTCCTGCCCAGCCTGCCGGCGTCACCGGCTTCTCTACCATCCGGACCTGCTGGCCTTGGGTTCCCGTCCTTTTTCCGCGGAAATAGCCGCCGCCGCCGCCGCGTTTACCGCCGGCCCGTGGGATCAGGCGGTAAAGACCTTTTTCATCCGGGCGATACGGAAACTCATCCTTCGTTTTTCCCCGGTTCTCTGGGAAGATGAATCCAAGGCCGGCAAACTCGCGCCGGCTCTTACGGCCCTTGAAGAGGACCTGGACGAAATCATAGCCAGACAGGAAGAAGGGGAGGCCAATTCGACAAAAAGCCTTAAATGGGCGGAGAAGATCAGCAAATCCATAAGCAAGAACGCTTTGAACCTTGAAGCCGAAGGAGTTACCGATCTTATCCCGGTGGCCCAGATCAGACGGGCCGCCTATTGGAGCCGCCTTGCGCCCCAGGGAAAGCGGAAGCTGCTCCTCATCGAAAACGCCGACCGTATGCAGGATGCCTCCCGAAACGCCCTCCTCAAAATACTGGAGGAACCTCCGGGGGATGTGGTCATCGTCCTTACCACCGCCCACGGCGATGCGCTGCTCCCCACTATTCTGTCCCGGCTGCGGCCCTACCGGTTTTATCCCCGTTCCGCGGAAGTGGAAAAAGAAGTGCTCCGCCGGGTGTTCCGTTCAGACAAGGCGCGGGAAAAGGCCAAAACCGCCGGCATGGACGAACCTGTTTCCATCACCGGTTACCTGAATTCCTTCCTGCCGGTTTCCGGGGAAGCTCTGTACCCGCTGGCGGCCTTTTTCGTTGCTTCGGCGGCTTACCGGGGGGCGCGGTCCTTGTTCAGCGCCGGGCTTTCCGCCCTCCCCGGGGAACTGGAGGCCCTGGGGCAGTACGCCGCGGGTATCGCCGAAAAGGCCGGCCTGGAGCGTCACGCCAAGGATACAGGCTCCTGTGTGGCGGCGGTCCTCAAGGGAGCGGAAGATTTTAAGACGCCGGGATTGTTCGCCCAATTTGTGGAGGCCCTTCTCGGGGTGATTTCAGGCGGACTGCGCGGCGCTCCTCCCTCTCCGGGAGGGGCGGCTTTTGCGGATATTTGGCGGCAGGCGGCTGGTGAAGCGGTTTTGGCCACGGGAACATACAATCAGACGCCGGCCTTGGTTCTGGACCGGCTCTGTACGGAACTGACAAGGAGGACAGCGGCTCTTTACCGCGGGCCGCCGGCGCTGTTATGAGAGATTTCATAAAACGGGCTTTAAAAAAATTCAATAAACTCACTTCCGAGCAGATACAGGATCTGTTGATTTCTGCAGCCGCGGAAATAGACCGCCTGGAGACAGTTCTGGATTCCTTGAACGAAGGCTTATTGGTCTGCGATACCAGGCACCGCCTGGTAATGGTGAATAAATATACCAATCTGTTCCTCATCGCTTCTCATCATGAATCCGAGAATGAACCGGTCTGGACTCTGGCTCAGGACGAGAAGATACGGGAATTCCTTGAGATCACCCTGACAAACGGCGACCGGGTAGAAAAGCGTGAATTCGACGCGGAAATCAAGGGCATTCCCCGGCTTCTCAGCATCAGCGTTTTGCCGCTGGTCCGGGATCGCCGGGTATCGGGTTCCCTTATCCATGTTGAGGACATCACCGAAAAACGGGGGAAGGAAGCCCGCCTGAGAAGGGCGGAAAACCTGGCGAGCCTTACCACGTTGGCGGCTGGAGTTGCCCACGAGATCAAGAATCCTCTGGGATCCCTCTCCATTCATGTGCAGTTGATCCAAAAGGCGCTGGCCGCAAACCGGGAAATGTTTTTCAAAGCCCACCCCGGCGGCGTGGACAGCATAGACCAGAAACCCGCCGGTTATTTGGATATGATGGATAAATACATCGCGGTGATCAACGAGGAGATAGATCGTCTTAACCGCATCGTGGTCGATTTCCTGTTTGCCGTCCGCCCTATGGACATGGATTTCCGGGAAGGGAATATCAACACTCTTATTGAGGAGCTGGTTGAATTTGTCAAATATGAGCTGCATGAAGCGGGGATTGAATGTGTTCTTGAACTGGACGAAAAAATCCCGGACATTGATATTGACGAACGGTACATGAAGCAGGCCCTCCTCAACCTGATCAAGAACGCCATTTCCGCCATGCCCGAAGGGGGTAAGCTTACCGTTAAAACCGGCGGCGCGGACACGGAAATCCAGATTAGTATTCATGATACCGGGATAGGCATACCCGAAGAGAACCTTTCCAAAATTTTTGAACCCTATTTTACCACCAGAGACACCGGGTCCGGCCTGGGCTTGACGCTGGTATTCAAAATAATCAAGGAACACAAAGGCGAAGTGATCGTAAAATCCCGGAAAGGCGAAGGGTCCTGTTTCGTCATTACCCTGCCTGTCCCTCAAAAGGAAACCCGGCTTTTAGGGTATGAAGGAGAACACGGTGAAGTTTAAGCTTTTAGTCGTAGACGACGAGAAGAACATCCGGGAAGGGCTGGCGGCGTCCCTCCAAATGGACGGCTATGAGCTGGAAACCGCCGCCGCCGGCGACGAGGGCTGGAAGCGCTTTCAAAAGGGAGACATAGACCTGGTCATCACCGACCTCCGTATGCCCGGCATTTCCGGAGAGGAACTCCTCAAGCGGGTAAGCGCCGAAACCCCCGGAGTCCCGGTTATCGTCCTTACCGGCCACGGCACGGTGGAAAACGCCGTGACCGCCATGAGGAACGGCGCTTACGATTTTCTCACCAAGCCGGTGAACCTGGAACGCCTGTCCCTCCTGGTAAAGCGGGCCCTGCAAAACCGGGAACTGGCGCTCCGCCACCACCGGCTTGAGGAAGAACTGGAACACAAGAAGCAGTTTGAGACCATCATAGGCAGCAGCGTCCCCATGCGCAGGGTCTTCGACACCATAAGCCGCGCCGCGCCGGCCAAGGCTTCGGTGCTTATCACCGGCGAATCCGGCGTTGGCAAGGAACTGGTGGCCGACGCTATCCACAAGCTTTCCCCCCGGAAAGGCAAGCCCCTGATCAAGGTCCACTGCGCGGCCCTGGCCGCAAGCCTCCTGGAAAGCGAGCTTTTCGGCCATGAAAAGGGGGCCTTTACCGGGGCGGTCTCCCGTATGCGGGGCCGTTTCGAGCTGGCTAATGAGGGGACCCTCTTTCTCGACGAAATCGGCGAAATCGATCAGAACATACAGATTAAGCTGCTCCGGGTACTCCAGGAAAAGAGATTCCAGCGGGTGGGGGGAGAAGACACCATAGAGGTGGATGTCCGCATCGTTGCCGCAACGAATAAGAACCTTAAAGCGGAAATCGAAAAAGGCAATTTTAGGGAAGACCTCTACTTCCGCCTTAACGTGGTGAACATCCACGTCCCCCCCCTTAGGGAGCGCAAGGACGATCTGCCCTTCCTTATCAGCGCCTTTCTCAAGGAATTCTCCGCGGAAAACAGCAAACCTGTGGAAGGCATGGATGACAAGGTCCGGGCCGCCATCTACGCCTACGACTGGCCGGGCAATGTCCGGGAACTGCGGAACTGCATCGAAAGCGCGGTGGTTATGGCCAAAGGCCCGGTCATCACCGAAGAGGACTTGCCCCCCACCCTCAGAAACCAGAACGATGCGGGGTGGATACGCATTCCCCTGGGTACGAACCTTGAGGAAGCGGAGAAGATCATCATCCGGGATACCCTGTCTTCCCTCAAGGGTAACAAGAGCCGGACTGCGGAAGTCCTTTCCATTGGCCGCAAAACCCTGCACCGTAAGCTCGCCGAATGGGGGGACGGCGCGGAAGAGGATGGGGAGGAGTAGGGGCCGGCGTGGTAATCCCCCGGAAAAGGCAGGATTATAAGCCTTCGATTGTTTCCTGCGGCAGGTTAAGGCTGCGGGCGATAAGCTCCCCGGAAAGCCCCTCCGCTTTGAGCTGCCGGGCCGCTTCCAGCTTTTCCTGGTATGCCTTGTCCCGCTCCTCCCTGCGGCCTTCTTTTATCCGCCAGGCCCCTCTGTTATATGCACGGAAGCCCGATCATCCCCTTCCGCTTCTTCGAAAATGATGTGATCGCAAATGAGGATGATGATCACCTGCTGTATCCGCTTGTAGTCGTCTCCACGACGCATCTGCTCCCAGATTAATTTGGCAAGGTAGTAGAGTATCCGTTTCCGAATAGCGGCGAAAAGGCAGACCTGAACTTCAACGCTGATAACTTTCCCGGATTTGGTCAGTACCCGTATGTCCAGGATACCCTGTTTGTCTTTCTGGAACTGCCGTTTAAGGTGGGGGTCCAGGATGGTAAGGCGGGTGAATTCTTCATCGGGGAGATTAACGACAGCCCGCAGGAAAGCGGCCAGATTGCCGATGTTCCGCTGGCCGGCGAAGAGTGCTTTAAAGACATCATCGGCCAGAGGAGAAAGCAAAGTGTTTTTCATAAGAACCGCTCATAGAGGTATGGATCGAAAATGCCGGCTGCTTTAATCGGGAGAGAAAAAAATGAAAAAAAGTGAAGTTCCGGTGAATTGAGGCGGGGGCAAGGCCATTTGGGACAGGCCCTAATGTATGCGCCGGGCGCTCCTCGTTATCGCGCCGAGTGTTCAATGGCCAGGAGCAGGCCCAGCACCGCCCGGTTGTTGGGCATAACCGCGCTGAAAGCGAGCCGGTTACTATCATAGCGGACGTTGGCCGGCGGTATGTAGTCAGATCCTGCCGCCCGGGCCACCCGCTCAGGAAAGCTGCCCTGTTCCCGTTCAAACCGGACCCGCAGGGCGTCAATGTCAAGTTCCCGCTTGGCGAATAACACCACCAGGTAATCGACGCCGGTTACATTATCCAGTTCTATCCAGGAATATTCCCCCGGAAAAGCCACGGCGTTTTCGCGGTAATCGAGAACCGGCGATATGCCGTCCTGGGGGAAAATCCGGGCAGCCGCGCCGGAAGCCGAGTCGGAGGCAAAGGCGTACACATACGCGGGACTGTTGTTGCCCAGAATGTACCGGAACCGGGTCCCCGAGGGGTATGCACGGGTCGTGCGGTAAAATCCCGCCGGGTCAAACCGCACGGGCATACCCTCCCCGGAATTGCGGACTTCTATGTCCACGAAACCGGAGTATTCAACCCGGTCTTTGAATTCGTCAAAATTTTCGATCAGCTCGTAGGCTTCGTTTACAAAGCGGCCAAAATCGGCGTAACTAACCCAGCCGTAGCCCCGGTCCCCCCAATCAGCCCCCCAACTGTTTTGCAGTTCAAAGGCCCCGCCCGCAAAGCTGTCGTCATAGCCCACCACGCACATGGCGTGTCCGCCCCAGTTCACCGCCGGGCTTTCCACGGGCTTCCAGATGTTTTTTCCCTTGATCTTCATAAAGGAGTCCGGCGTGTTCATGCCGACGATCACCGGCTTTCCCTCGGAAAGGCTTTTCTTTACCGCCCTTACCCCGTCCCCTCCGGGGCTTTCGGTGCGGGAGAACCTGAACAGGGCGCTGTAGCCGCCGATGGTGTATTTTCTTGAGTCCCGGTACATGGCGGGGAATACCTGGATAAAATCCCTGTTCCGTTCAAAGTCCGCCATCCGGGGGACTCCCTCTTTTTGCATCAGGTCAAGGGCGTGGGAGATCGCGGTTCCCTGCCTGCACAGGGGATCGCCGGAAATGGACTTGTATACAAAGACCGGGGAGAACACGCTGCCGCTGGTCTCCGTCCGGTCATAACGGTTAATGGCCAGGGATTCCGAAATGGTTCTGGCGGCAAAGGCTGCGGCCCAGGCGGTGCAGCTGCTGTACTGGCCCTGGTTGCCGGGGAAGGGCGCGTAGTTTTTGAGGGAAACCGAGGCGGGGAGGGCGGTATAGCCCCGGCTGAGATGGACCGCCTTTTGGGGCAGGCGGTTGTATAGTTCGGGGTCTAGGTCCGCGCCCCGGCTGTACTCTTGGGCGGCGGCGGACAGGGCAAAAAGGCAGACAAGCAGGGGCGGCAGGAATTTTTTCAGCATACAATCTCCTTATAAGCGGCGGGCATCCTCCGATACCTGCGTCTAAATATAGCGAAAATCCGGCTTTCCGTTAGAAACCATGCGGATTGCCCGGGGACTGACACCTCCGCCTGGTTTGTACTACAATAAGGGCAGGAGCGGTATATGGGAACAGTATATGCGGAAATCATTTTAAAAAACGCTGCCGATGTGATTGATGTACAACGGGGGCACATGGCTGAAAAGGATGTCCGGGAATGTACGGTACGGGCGTTGGCGGATACCGGCGCGGGGACTCTGGTTATCAACGAGGAAGTGCGGCAGCAGTTGGGTCTTGAGATAAAAGGATTGCGCGGCGCATACCTGGCCGATGGCGTGCGCCAGGTATGCCGGGTAACGGAGCCGGTTGAAATCCACTGGAAGAACCGTGATACGGCGTGCCGCGCCCTGCTTCTGCCTGGTGCGGAGGAGGTGCTGCTGGGGGCGATCCCCCTGGAGGACATGGACCTGATTGTCGATCCTGCCGCCCGGGAACTCAAGGGCGCCCACGGCGACGAAGTGGTATGCTTGATTAAGTGAAAAACCTGCCCTGATCGCCAGGGAAGGGGGATCGATGTCCGCACCCCGGCTGTACTCTTGGCGGGCAGGGCAAGCAGGGGCGGCAATAATTTTTTCAGCATAGCGACGTAATACCTTTTAGGTTTGTATACGCCTGTTGAATTTCATTGCCGTTTTTTGAAAACGTACAGGGGATTTTGGGGAAATAATATTCCATCCCCTTTTCTTTGCCAAAAATTTCGTAAAGGTCTTTTTTGAGATTGTCTTTGATGGTAATCTTTTCATGCAGACAACTTTCTATTTCTTCTTTCAATTTATCGTAACAATTTTTTTTGTTCCTATTTTTTTTGGGAGCCAGGAATACGCCGCGCTGGTGTGTTATTCTGTCAAAAGACTGAAAATACAGTTTATCTCCCGGTTCTTGTTTGCAGAAATATGAATAACTTGGATAAGAGACCAGTTTGAGAAATTCTGTTTTTTCAATCTCTCTTAAATCAAAAACAAAAAGAAAACCGTCTTCTATTTCTTCCGGTTCAACGGGTTTTGGATCTTCGCCTTCGGATAAAAAGCGGTATTTGGAACAGGCAAAATGCAGGGCCGTCATTATATCAGAGGTAATATCCAAATATTTTGACGAAAAGGAACGGCTGTAATATTCATATTCCTGTTCTGTTTTTTTTGTCGCTTTATCCAGCGCTTTAAAATCGGGGCTGTAATGCGACATTAAAGCCTCCAGTTTATCCTCGCCCCATTTGAAAAAAGACCAGTAATAAGAACTGGTGAGTACATTATTGATGATGCTCTCTGGACTATCATCAGCGGGGGGAGTATAAGGAAACCCAACGCCTAAATCTTCCAGTTTTTGTTTAAGCAGTTCGTTGTCAAGGGCGTCAGAACTGCAAGTTTTCCCCGGGTCCCGCAGATAAGGCGGTAAACATGCGGTTTTATAACATTTGGGTTCCCCCCTATAATAAAATTCTCTGTCACTGTATTCATAAAGAACCGAAAATAATTCATTGCGATTTGCGATAACTCTTTCTTTCATACAATCCCCCATTTGCGGGCTTTCCCGCCGTTATAAAAATATCCGCCCCCATACGGAGGCGGTTTGTTCGCCTCTAATACCCCCGCTCTTGCCGGGCATTTTCAATCCATGGTGCAATGTAGCCAGAGTTCCCCGGATCTATCAGCTGCGCACTTTGATAGTCCTTAATCGCCTGGTCGTAGTCTTTTTTATTGTAATACGCATGGCCGCGGTTGTTATACGCCGACGTATGATTCGGGTCGAGCCTGATAGCCTGGGTGTAGTCCGCAATCGCCCGGTCGTAGTCTTTTTTGTTCTCATACGCCAAGCCGCGGCCGTAATACGCATTCGCATAATTCGGGTCGAGCCTGATGGTCTGGGAGTAGTCCGCGATCGCCCGGTCGTAGTCTTCTTTGTTATAATACGCATTGCCGCGGTTGTAATACGCCGACGTATAATTCGGGTCGAGCCTGATAGCCTGGGTGTAGTCCGCAATCGCCCGGTCGTAGTCATTTTTGTTATAATACGCATTGCCGCGGTTGTAATACGCCGACGTATAATTCGGGTCGAGCCTGATAGCCTTGGTGTAGTCCGCAATCGCCCGGTCGTAGTCCCCTTTCTCGTTATACGCCAAGCCGCGGTTGTAATACGCCGACGTATAATTCGGGTCGAGCCTGATAGCCTTGGTGTAGTCCGCAATCTCCCGGTCGTAGTCTTCTTTGTTATAATACGCCAAGCCGCGGCCGTAATACGCAAGCGCGTAATCCGGGTTGAGCCTGACAGCCTGGGAGTAGTCCGCGATCGCCCGGTCGTAGTCTTCTTTGTTATAATACGCCAAGCCGCGGTTGTAATACGCATCCGCATAATTCGGGTCGAGTCTGATAGCTTGTGTGTACTCTTCTATTGCCGTTACATAGTCGCCCTGGTTATAAAATGATAGACCGCTGTCATAGTAGCTTTTGGCGTTTCGCTCCGGCGCGGGGGTAGGCTTTGGCGCGGGCTGCACCGGGGCGGGTGTGGGAGTTGGCTGTACCACAACGGCGGGCTGGGGCGCGGGCGTAGGCTGTACCGCGACGGCGGGCCTGCCGCCCAGATAGGCGGTTTCAAAAAACTGGGAATAAACCGCCGGTATCTGTCTGCCGCCGCTTGCCTGGCGCACATCCTGGCCGGTTTTGTCAAAGAGGTCCCGGACCGAGAGGCCGGGGGTTTTCAGGTTGGCAAGCAGGTGGCTCGTAAAGAGGCCGTTCCTGCCCGAAGGGTTGTCGTCCGCGGTGTTTCCCGCGCCGGTGGCGTACACGATGATGCTGTCTGCGGGCTGATCGCTGACCACCTGCAAACCCCGGCTGCCGCTCCGTTTCCAGCTAAAGGGGTTGTCCCGGCAGGCGTCCAGCACCACGATGTTGAGGGCGTTTCCCGCGTCGTTCAGTTCGCCCAGCACGGCCTGTACGGAGACCGCCTTTTGGCGCAGAAAATTCTCGCTCTGGATATTCGCGTCCACGGGGATTAAATAGTTTTCTCCCCCGGACTGCACCCCGTGGCCCGCGTAAAAGAAAAAGCCGTAGGAGTTCCGCTCGGCGGAGAGGCGGCTCCTCAGGCGCGTGGCCGCGCTTTCCATTTGTTCCTGGGCGCCGTTAACCACCAGGTCCACCGTAAAGCCCAGGCTTTCCAGGGCCGCCTTCATGTCCCTGGCGTCGTTCACCGGGTTGTTGAGCTTCGCCACATTCGTGTAGGCCCCATTGCCGATTACCAGGGCGAATTTCTGCTGGACGGAAACATTCTGTTGAATGGTATCAGCCGTTCCCGGTACGGCGTTTTGTTGGGCTTGTTGGCTTTCCCGGGCAGCAGACCCCGTTTCCGTCCCGCCCCGCTCCAAACGGCTGCAAACAGTCAGCGGCAGCGCCGCAAACAACAGAAATGCCGCGCAGAGCGGCGCGGACATCCGGGAAGCGGCCCTTGTCCTGCCAGAATGAACCATCGGTGATTTCATCTCAATTATCCTCCTTTTCTAAGGGTCAATGAAGCCTAAAAATGTTTATCCCGCCCCACATACGCGGGGCGTATGATACGCCCCTGAAAATACCCGCCCTCAAGGGCAGGTTTGGAATCTCCAAAGAACGGCCAAAAGAGGAGAATCCTCTTACAGACAAGCCTTTCCTATTTCCCTATGGTTCAATATATAGAACGCAAAGATTTTTGTAAAGCCCCTAGTCCTTATGGTTCAATAGGGTATTGATATGCAGGGGTATACGAAAGGAAACGATGAATGGACAGGAACTGCGGAGAATTTTAGGCAAGGGCATACGGTTTTACCGTCAACAGCGGCAATTGTCCCAGGCTGCACTTGCCGAAAGGGCTGAGATTTCAATAACCTTCCTCAGCAATATAGAGCGGGGTTTGAAATATCCGACTTCAGAGACCCTTTCAGCGATAGCCGACGGCCTTGATGTGGAGGTTTTTGAGTTGTACCGCCACGATCATTCTCCCTCCGAGCGCCGGGGGCTGTTTGAGCGGTTCAAAATCGACATCACCCAGAATATTCTCAAGACGCTTGAGGCGGTTTATCAGGCTTACGAGGATTAAAGGGGGGACTTTGGCCTCCCGGCGGGGCGTTACCAATGCCTCTATCGAAAAGACATTGGCCTTCACTTCATCATGGGAAAATGAATCCACCGAAACGGTAACGCCGTTTATGCGGGGGCAGTAGGCGTCGGTAAACATTCTTCATACGTATAACGGCGCTATAAAATACCTTTTGTTCCGGATATTGATTCAAGCCATACAGGGCTGCTCTTAAACCCGTGAAAGAACATGCTGAAATCCCGGTACCAGCTCATGTTACATTCATTGCAGGGAGGGCGCATCAAATCTTTTTCTTCCATCGTGAGAATATTCCCCAGCACGTAAGGAAGCTGCATACAGGGACGCACGTCGAAAAACCAGTCTACAAAGAACACATGGCGGCCGCCGTGGCAGGCGTATTTCACCGTGGCGGGATCCTTGAGGTAATGAACGATATTCCGCATGGAAATCGGCATATTGATGATCCCGTACTTCCCTGTCTTCCTGAGCCTGATTGCGTCTTTAAGGCCGTGGATAACCTGTTCCCGGGACAGGCTTATCCCGTCGCCCCCCAGGGGGTATACTCCCGATTTCGAGAAGGTCGGATAATTCAGGGAAATGAAATCAAACCCCATGTTTTTAGCCCGGGCGCACACTTCTTCCAGCTTGTCATAATTGTCGTTCCAGATAAGGACGGAAGCCATGGTCTTGAGGGTAGTTTTTTTCGCCATCTCCATGGCCTTTGCCATCTCATCCATGATATTGGGTATCTTGCGGGACTCGGCCATGGTAACAGGATCCCCGGAATCAAAGGAAATACTCAGAAGATCGCATCCGGCGCCTTCCAGCCGTTTCAGAATATCGCCGCGCATCAGGAGCCGGGGAGCGGCGTTTAAAACCGCGTTGTTCATTTTCCGCCTGGTCGCAAGATCCACAAAATCAACCACATTCGGGTGAAGGAGGGGCTCTCCGCCGGTAATGGTAAGGTGCGACACCCCGAAATCGGCGAGCCGGTTTATTGCCGTTAAGGCTTTCTCTGTATCGACAAAAACCTTGGGCTGTTGTTTCCATATATCGCAGAACGAACATTTTGCAATACAGGCGTTGGTGATTGCAAACTCCGTAAACCGCAGCCTGCCCTGAAGATAGTTTTTGGTAATGTTTCTTTTCTTCCCGTATGCCATACAACCTGCCTTAAATTAATTTATGATCCAATTTTATAAGTCAAGGAGGGG
>JAISOQ010000324.1 GCA_031275515.1 Treponema sp.
GGTTGAATCCGGCTTAAACTAAAATCTGTATATTCCCCCAAACCAAAGGCAGCTTAAATCCCTGTAGGCGGCGTAATCTCCCCTGCCGTCTATTCCGCCAAAAAAGAAATCGGTTCCCAAAAACAATTCAAGAGCGCCGGTGACGGCCCACCGGATTTCCCCGCTGCCCGCGGCGTCGAAATCCCTGAGTCCCAGGTAGCAGGAGGAGGAAACAGTAAGGACGCCGCGGAGAAAACTTCGGGATACTGACAGGGTAGTTCCGTTCTTCCGCCAATCCCGTTCTATGCCGCCGTCTTTGGCCGGCAGCAGATCTTCGCAGTATTGGACGGTGACGGTCCAGGAGCCGGGATTCCAGTCCATGCCGGCCAGCATCTGGAGCCGGGTTTTTTCGACCGGGACCAGGTTCCCCAAAGCGGCGGCAATGGCGGCCTCATCGGGAGTAAAGCGGCCGCCCCAGGTATAGGCCGCTTCAAGGCGGAACAGGAAATTGTCGGCCGGAATACTGGCGTCGCCGCCGGCCATGATCGTGCGGTGAAATTCAGGGGTCATGGAAAAAGGCGGCGGGCCGGCGGCGGAACCCCGCAGATAGGGAATGTCGTTCCAGCCATAAAACCCGCAGAGGGACAGATCGAACAGCGGTGTATAGCAGGATACTCTAAGGCCGTATTCCCCGCCGGTTATGGTATTAGGTTTTGCCTCCTGGATGCCGGCGGCGGTTACCGGAATTATCCCGGAAGGAAACAACAGGGCGTTAAGAGGGTTGTCATTTTCCAGGGGGAGCTTTGCAGGGATAAACACAGGGAGCCACAGAACTTCGGCGGAAAAGTCCCCGAAAGAAAAACCGGAAATCCCCAGACGGACACTAACGCCGTCCACAGGAAGCCTGCTTCCGGCAAAATCAAGGCCCGCGTAAGAAACAAGATTTTGGGGACAGACAACATCGGTTAAGATGAGGCCGTCCGCCGCGCCCCAGGAGATACGCTGGCATCCCAGGCTCAGGCTGAGGGACGTTCTGCCGGCTGCGGGGTTCCAGCGGATCCATGCCTCGTCCAGGGCAGCCCCGGTCCGGGAAGGAATCACGGGGTTATATTCGGCGTTGAAGGTAATACGGGCTTCCGCTTCCCCGATATACGCGCCCAGCAGGGCTTTTGCTCCTGTACGGGCTTCGGTCAAGTCCCGGTCCGCGGAAAAGGGAAAGGCGAAAAGCGTTTCTGTTTCCCCGGAAAAGGTGACGGAATCCGCAAAGTCCGCGGCAGCGGCGTCCGTCCCGATGGGGAACAATAAAAGAACCCAGAGCAGCCCGGCAGGTATCCCCGCCGCATTTAGTACGGACGCCTTTAGCGAAACCGGTTTCATCTCAGCCTGCCCTGTTCCATTGCCGCCACAGTAAACAGGGAATCTTCCAGGGGGATGTTAAAAGCCGTATCCTTTATCTCGATCACCGTGCTGTGTTCGTTCAATACATTGGTCATTTCCATTTTTTCGGCGATCCATATTCCGTCCGCCTGTTTGATCCCCGAAACTTTAAGCCGCTTGAGAAGTTTTCCCTGCCTGTCGTAATACTCCGCTCCGGCTGTCACGTAGTTGTCCTTTCGTATCCTTATAAGCCGCACGGCATAGGAGGCCTTCGCGTCTTTTGCCTTTGCTTCAATCAGCCAGCAAACCCTTCCATCGACGGCTTCCTCGTCTTTCAGGGTAAAGTCGTCTTGGGAAAGATCTCGGCCTCCCATGTCTTCGTAGGTAAAATCAGACCCCATAAAGTCGCCGTTCCTCCCGGATCCGGAAATGCGGCGGGTGCGCTTCATGCCGGGAAGGTAAATCCAGGTATCATCATCCCTGCCGCCGTCGTAGGACCAGGCAAGATAACAGGATCCCTCTACATCCTTTGGAGATCGGAATACCATCGCTGTCTTTGCGGTATCCCCGTAATCCTTAAAATAGTAACCCAGCTCCCTGATCCTGGGAGAACCCCGCTTGCTTATCAAAGTCATGGTGAGCGTGTAGGCCGCCGTGTCCCCCATATAGCGCTCATCGGCTGCTTTCATAATGTCATAGGCGTTCTGGGAGAAACCCGGGCCGGCAGGCAGCAGAATGAGAACCAGAAAGCCCATAGTTCCAAAAAACTTTTTCATTTCTTCCTCCTTGTCAGCGGATTACGCGGTTTGGCGTTTTTTATTTTCTCCCGGCAAACCCTTCCCAAAAGGCTTTAATGCCAGTATCAGGAGGGGGGTCAGAATATAGTCGGAGAGAAGGGCGGAACCGAGTCCTATTATTGAGTAGAATCCCATACGGCTAAGCATGGCTATTGGGCTTACCGTATAAACGGCGAACATGGCGCACAGTATCACTGTCGTCATTCCCAGCGTTTTCCCCAGCGCCTGGAAGGAATTGAGTACCGCCTGATGGTACGAGCCGGTTTTTTCAAGTTCTACCCTGATGCGGGTTATAAAATGGATCGTGTCGTCTACGGCTATACCCAGTACCATAGGCATAATCGTCATGGTGAGCATATCCAGGGGCGTTCCCGTATACCCCATGATCCCTCCGAGTATGATAACAGGCGCGATATTGGGAATCATCCCGATAAGCCCTGTGGAAAAACTTGCGAAAACCAGGGAAAGAAGTATCAATATGATGATGAAAGAACCGGAAAAGGACTTGAGTTCTCCGTAGACTATCTTGTTGTTCATGGCGGCAAAGTCCGCCACCATGCCGATAATCGAGCATTTCCCATCGGGGAAAAGTTCCCCGGCCATAGCCTTTGCCCGGTCCATATCGCCAACAATTTTATTGCCGTCCCAGTTCAAGATTTCAACCTGCAATACCGCGGTGGAAAAATCTTCATCCATGCGTTCATATATACTGTCAGGATCGCAAAACAGAATGAGTTCCGCCAGTTCTTCCCGGGTATCGGGTATGCGGTAATACGCGGGATCGTCGCCGTTAAAGACCCGGTTCATTTCTTTTATAGTTTCCGTAACCGAACTGACCCTGCCCTTGCCGCCGGTTACTTTGGTCAGTTCAAGGCTTCCGAATTTTTCCACCAGGCGGTCAAGGTTCTTCATCCGTTCCGGTTCCATAAAAGCGTCAAGGCCGTCGTAGTTTATCATCACCACATAGGAATAAAGGGAACCGATCTGGGTCTTCATGATCTGGTTCAGTCTTTGTATATAGGGGATCTTCATTCCCATAGTTGAAAAATATTCCATGTTGACGCTCATTCTGAAAAGCCCCGGTATAAAGGCGGCGATAAAGATGAAGCAGATTATGAGCAGCGGTACTTTCGCCTTCAAGACCCTTACCCCAAAGCGGCGGAACCAGGCGTCGGCCCGGCTTGTCCCTTCGCCGCCTGATGCTGCGGAATCTTCCGCTGAAGCCCGTCCGTATGCCGGAACCGCCGTTTTTCTGTCAGTCCTATCCTTACCGAAGCTGAAGAGCGGCGGTATAAGGAACACCACGTAGAGATAAACGGCAAACACCGTAAAAGCGCAGGTTACGCCGAGCCAGCGGAGAGGAACTATGCCGGCGGCGAGAAAGGACAGGAGGGAGGCGATGGTAGTAACTGCGGTAAAAAGTATGGGCCAGCCGGTTTCGCCTACAGCCTTGATGAGGGCTTCTTTACGGCGGCCGCTTTCACGGAACCGGGTTTTAAATGTGTTGATAAGGTGTATGGCGTAACCGATAGCCAGAGCCATGGACAGCAGAACCGGCAGGGTGATAAGATTGCTGTCCGCGTAAATGCCAAGATGCCCTTCAAACCCAAGTACCGTTCCAATACCGCCCAGGGTCGCCAGAACCGGTACGATTATTCCCCGCAAGGAACGGGTAAAGACGATAAGGCAGATAAAGACAACGATGAAGCCCCCAATGACCCGTATTGACGTTTCCCTGGCAACAACCTGATCTTCCTCTGTTTCCGTATAGGCCATGCCGGTGGGTTTTAGGGTGTATTTGGGGTTTTGCCACCTTGCCTCAGCCAATACTTCCTGAGCCGCCTTTCCTACCAGGAGCATTTCCCCGGATTTATTGGCGGCCTCATAGTTGTTAAGCCGCAGGATAAGCCATGTCTCCCGGCAGTCGCCGGAAACAAGGGTGTTCACCAGGGATTCCCTGGACAGAATGTACTCTTTTTTCGCGGCAAGATCCGCCGGATCATCCGGGACGCCGCCTTCAAAGGGGTTGATGATCTCTATGCCTTCCTCGTCCCCAAAGGCTATGGAAAGATCGGTAAGGGAATAAATGTCTCTGGCGCAGGGGACCCTTTCCAGAAGCTCCCCGCCCAGTTCCCGGATCATCCTGAGCACTTCCGGGTCAAAAACATCCTCAGCCTCAATGAGGATCATCACGCCATCCTCGTTGCCGAACTTTTCTTCGTAGAGATCGGAATTGCGTTTGAGTTCCTCCCTGTCCTCAAACCAGCCGTCCGTGTTATTGGCCACCACAAGCCGCGGAAGGCCGAGGAAACCCGCAGCGGTGATCAGCAGGACGCAGATCAGGATAGGCCGCCGGTAACGAAGCTGCCACGCGCCGAACCGGATAAAAAAGTCGCTGATTTTTTTGGTTTTCATAGTATCTCCCGCGTATTTAGTTAGCCTGCTGATCTTTTTCACCATAATGACTACCTGTCGAATAACTCATACGTCATTGTACGATGCGTATGTTCTTCGCTGTACGCAGCCAGGTTGATAAAGATTACATACAACTCGATGTTAATTTAAACTAACATCAGCGGGATTAACTGTCAAGCGTTTTACCTGGAGAATTTGATTTACTGCCCGCCGAACCTTTGGCCTGCGCCTGGCGCACGGAAGCTCATTGCTGCATGAGGGCGGCAGAACCCAAACTGCCTACAGATACTGTTTCGGTTTACCGCCCTCCACCAGGGCGTAAAGTTCGACATACCCCTTGGCGGGGCTGGCGGCGATTTTTCCCAAAAGCACTTCTTCTACCTGGAAAAGCCCGACTTCGCCGGACATGAGGATACTGACGTGGATGGGCTTCTCTCTGCCCGGCAGTATCTTCACCTCCTCAATGGCGTTGGCCGAGTATTTGTGTATATCCCCTACCCGGGGGCTTGCGGCCAAAACCATGGGGATACGGGCCCGGCCTTTGGTCATGTCGCAGCCGTCGGCGATGAGGAGGACCCCGGCTTCCAGGGAATGGATGACCCGGTTCCCCATGTGTCCGAAGATCGCTTCCAGGACCAGGGAACGGACTATCACCTGCTGGGTAAGGTTCCCCGGATAGATGAGGGGCAGAAGCCGGTCCAGTATCGGGCGGGCAAGGCTCATACTGTGGAGTTCGTGCGCCTTGCGGCTTATGCTCATTCCCAGGTCGTGGAGGGTGGCCGCCAGGATCACTGCGATAAGGCTGTCTTCAAAGCCGCCGCATTCCTCGGTCTCTAGGCTGGTCTTGATGCCCGCCTTTCGCAGGAGGCCCATCATGCTCACCCCGTTCAGCGCTACGGTGCGCATGTGAACCGGGCCGTGATCGTTGTAGCCCAAACGTTTGATAGAGACCGTATTGGCGTATTCCTGGAGGGCCCGGACTTCCCCGTCCTCCAGCACGAGACGCGCCGCCTCAGCGGCTCTGGGCGAAAGGGCCAGATCGGAGACGGCTTTAAGTATTTTGGAATCTAAAGAGAGTTCTTTTGGTGATTTCATACAGACTTAAATATAACCGGTAATCCCTGTTACGCAAAGATTTTTAAGCCCGGATTTCATCCGCAATCCGATCGGATTTTTGCCCTGACCGGGACAGATCGGCGCCAGTCCCCGCCTTTTCTTATCA
>JAISOQ010000072.1 GCA_031275515.1 Treponema sp.
TCCCCCTGTGCATCTTAACCAAAGCGGCGGCTTGATACTGCAAAACCGGCGGATACCTGTTCTTCCTTGATGAAGCATTGAAGCGGATAAGTTTTTATGATATGGTTGAAAGAACGGGGGACGATAATGACCGTAGCGGAAGCGGTAACCATTGTAGAAGGGCATTTTTTTTGCGGTGAAGATAAGGCGGATTTAGTAGTTGCTTCGGCATGTGGGGCGGATCTTATGAGCGATGTCATGGCTTTTGTCAAAGATCGGGTACTCTTGTTGACGGGCTTGGTAAATCCCCAGGTAATCCGAACTGCTGAACTTTTAGACATTCGCTGTATCATCTTTGTGCGGGGGAAAAGCCCCAGCCGGGACATGATCGATATGGCCGAAGAATCGGATATTATCCTGGGAGGGACCAAGCTGCCTATGTTCCTGGCGTGCGGAAAACTGTACGAGGCGGGACTCAAAAACGGGGGAACGAGGCCCATTTGATTCGCCGGATGCGGGGTATGCCGTTCCTGTCCATCCCGGGGAAGCATACCCCGGCTTTTCGACATGCAGCCCAATTCCAAACCTGATTTACGGGCGGAAGTGACGCGCCGCCTGAAAATTCTGCCTTCTTCTCAATTACATGAGGAAGGAGCGGCGGCGGGCCGCTTGCTGCGGGAAACTTTCTATTGGAACCGGTACGAAACAGTTCTTCTTTTCCTGTCAACGCCTTTTGAAATTGACACTATACCCTTACTTGAAGCCGCCGCAGCCCAAGGCAAGAAAATTTTCGTTCCCAGGACTGCGGGGGGAAAGCTCTTGTTTTGCCGCGTCTTCGGTGCGGCGGGGCCCTGGAAAACGGGTTCCTTTGGCATACGCGAACCGCCGGATCCGGCGGAACCATTAAAAACCCAGGATTTCCCCGCCCTCGTTGTCGTTCCAGGCCTGGCCTTCGACCCTGCCGGAAACCGCCTGGGGCATGGCAAAGCCTATTACGACCGGTTTTTCGCCGAAGCCCAAGGCCCCTGCTTCAAGATCGGCTTTTGTATGGACCTGCAAGTCCTGTCCCGCCTTTCCGCCGATCCCTGGGATGTCCCCGTGGATGCCCTTTGTACCGGGTCACGGTTTATCCTGATTGCCGAACATCCTGGAGAATGAGTAAAATAATAAAGAACATCAAATAAAACGATCAATAACGCATAACAAGAGAAATAAGGGAGTACACCATGGGACGAATAAAGAGCGCGCTGGAAATAGCGTTGGAACGGACCGAATCGGTTAAAAGCGACAAAACCGGTATAGAACAATTTGAAACGCGGCAGCAGGGAAAACGGCTGGCCAATGAATTCCTTGCAGGAAGCGCATCCCTGGAAGACAGGATCAAAAAATGCCCCAAGGATCAGCAGGCCGCCCTCAAGCAGGGTATTTTCGATGTCCTTAACGCCCAAATCACCCTCCCCTCTGTCAGGGAAGACATAAAACGCCTGGAGACAATCGGGAAGGGATTGCAAACAATCATAGGCGATCTCCGGTTCGCCTCCCTGTACAAACAGTTTACCCAGGCTATGGTCCAATATCTGGACGACGCCGCCAAATACGAGGAAGCGATTAAACGCCAATACGCTCCCAAACTGCGCCAGAAGGAAGAGGATCTCGCCCGCCGCATTGGCCGGCAGGTGCGGCTCGACCCCTTCCAGGACCCCGAATTCGTCGCCTTCTACAACCAGAATATGGCCGCCCTCAAGTCCAACTACCAGAGCATGGCGGATCAGATTCGGGAACAGACGGCTCTGCGGTTTGAAAAGGCGTAAGCCGGCGGGTTTTTTGCCTTTCTGCAAAAATCATGCGCCGCTGTTTGCGCCGCTATCTGCGCCGCCGGCATAGCCTGAGCCTGAAAATGCCCCCAATACGGCTATGACGCCCATCCCATCTTCCCCCGCAGTACCCCTATCTGCCGGCGTACCTCCTGCGGGGCGGGACCGCCCGGAAGATTCCGGGCCTCCACACAGGCCCGGGGACTAAGGGCGGCGTAAAGATCCGCCTCAAAAAGGTCCGACCGGGCCTTGAGTTCCTCCAGGGTCCGCTCCGCAATGGTATGCTGTCCGGCGGCCAGGCAGTCCCGTACCGCCAGGGCGGCAGCCTCGTGGGCTTTCCTGAAAGGCAGGCCCTTGCGGACCAGGTATTCCGCGGCGTCGGTGGCCTCAAGAAACCCGCCGGTGCAGGCCGCCTCCATACGCGGGGTGTTGAAAACGGCGCTACCCGCCATGCCCCGGAACATTCTGAGACAGGAACGGACCGTATCCAGGCTGTCAAAAAGAGCCTCTTTGTCTTCCTGCAAGTCCTTATCGTAAGCGTAGGGAAGCCCTTTAAGCAGGGTGATAAGGGTCGTAAGGTTGCCCGCAGTCCGGGCCGCCTTGCCCCGGATAAGCTCGGCAAAATCCGGGTTCTTCTTCTGGGGCATAATGGAAGAACCGGTACTCCACTTTTCCGCCAAATCGATGAATTTATACTCTTCGCTGGCCCAGAGGATGATGTCTTCGCAGAAACGGGAAAGGTGGGTCATCAGAATGGCGCAGGCCGAAGCCAGTTCCAGGGCAAAATCCCTGTCAGCCACGGAATCCATGGAGTTAAGGGTAGGACCGCCGAACCCCAAGTCCCGGGCGACGGCCTCCCGGTCCAGGGGAAGGGTCGAACCGGCCAGGGCGCCCGCGCCCAGGGGGCACTCTTCCAGCCGGGATAGGGCGTCGTTAAAGCGGCTGTAATCCCGCTCAAGCCCTGCGCACCAGGCAACCAGATGATGCCCCAATGTCACCGGCTGGGCCCGTTGAAGGTGGGTGTAGCCGGGCATGACCGAAGCGGCATGTTCCTCCGCCCTGTCCAAAAGGACCCGGAGGGTTTCGGCAAGCTCGATGGATATTTCAGGCACAACCCGCTTGAGGTAGAGCCTGAAATCCAGAGCCACCTGGTCATTCCGGCTCCGGCCAGCGTGGACCACCCGGCCCATATCCCCAAGCCGTTGGGTCAAAACCCCTTCGATAAAGGAATGAATATCCTCGGCCTGTTCGTCGATTTCCAGGACGCCGGATTCAAGTTCCCGGGCGATACGCCCCAATTCCGCATCCAGGGCAGCCGCGGTTTCCGGGGGGATTATGCCCTGCCGCCCCAGCATGGCCGCATGAACGCGGCTCCCCCGGATGTCGTCCAAGGCAAGCCGCCGGTCCACGGCGATGGAAGCCTGAAATGCAAAAGCCTCGGCCCCGGGTTTTTCTTCAAGACGGCCAGCCCAGAGAACTCCTGCCATCAGTCCCACTTTTCAGTGATTTTAGTACGGCGTTTCTCCCGGTCTTCCACGGAAGCGCCGGCCTTTTGGGGTCCCTTTTGCATGAGGGCCCGCACCAGGACGGGCAGGCCGTAAAGCCGGATAAAGCCCTTAGCGTCCCCGTGGTTGTAAAGTTCCCCTGTGGTAAAGCTGGCGATTTTGGCGTTGTAGAGGGAATAGGGGGAAGAAACCCCGGCGGAGGTAATGGACCCCTTGTAGAGCTTAACCTTCACCTGGCCGGTAACGGTCTTCTGGGTAGAATCCACAAAAGCGGAAAGAGCCTCCCGGAGCGGGGTAAACCAAAAACCTCCGTAAATCACTTCTCCCAGCTTCTGCCCTACCTGCTGCTTAAAGGCATAGGTCTGCCGGTCAAGGCAGATATGCTCCAGTTCCTGATGGGCGTAGTAAAGTATGCTGCCGCCGGGAGTCTCGTAAACCCCCCGGCTTTTCATCCCCACCACCCGGTTTTCCACCAGATCCACCAAGCCGACGCCGTTAGCGCCGCCTATCTCGTTGAGGGTCCGAATCAGAGTAACCCCATCCATTTTCTTGCCGTTCACCGCCACAGGAATACCCTTGTCAAAGCTGATCTCTACATACTCAGGCTTATTAGGCGCTTTTTCCGGCGGCACGGTCATCTTGAGCATGGTTTTCAGGGAAGGCTCGTTGAAAGGATCCTCCAATTCCAGCCCCTCGTGAGAGATATGCCAGAGGTTGTCGTCCCGGCTGTAGGCATCCTTCTTCTTCATGGGAACCGGAAGTTTCCGCCTTTGGAGATACCGGATCTCATCTTCCCGGCTCTTGAGTTTCCAGGTCCGCCAGGGGGCGATGATCTCCAAATCCGGGGCAAAGGCAATGATCCCCAGGTCGAACCGTACCTGATCGTTCCCCTTGCCGGTGGCCCCGTGGGCTATGGCCTCGGCCTTCAGCTTCCGGGCGTAATCTACCAGAACCTTGGCGATGAGGGGCCGGGCGGTGGATGTACCCAAAAGGTACTTGTCCTCGTAGAGGGCATTGGCCTTGAGGGCAGGCCAGATATAATCCTCCACGTATTCTTTCTTTACGTCCGCCACATAGCATGCCTTGGCGCCGGTATCCAAAGCGCGCTGTTTGATGGTTTCCCAATCCGCCTCCTGACCGACATCAACACAAACCGCCGCAATCTCACAATCGTAATTTTCTTTAAGCCAGGGGATAATTACGGTGGTATCCAGCCCCCCTGAATAAGCAAGTACGATTTTCTTCATAAAACACACACTCCTTCCGTATAGTACGGAAGGCTGTCAAACATTCCTACTATAACGGCGCTATAATATTGGGTTTGTCCCAAAACTGAAGTTTCGGGACAGACTTTATTGTATTGGGAACTATCCCAGTAAACCCTTGAGTATCTCCAGCCCGCGCTCTATCTCCCCGTCGCTGATGATGTAAGGCGGAAGGAACCGCAGCGTCCTGGGGCCCGCCGAAAGCATGAGAAGCCCCGGCGGGGAAGGCTCCGCACCGCCCCCTTTGCCTGCTCCGGCAATGGCGGCTTCAAGGATGGGCCAGGCTTCTGTGTCCAGGTCCACCGCTGTCATAAGGCCCCGGCCCCGGACGGCCCGTATATGGGGGTGCTTCCAGGAACGAAGGACATCCAGAAATTTGTCCCCTTTCCGGGCGATCTCCGCCAAAAATGCCGGGTTGTTCACCTTTTCCAGGACCACAAGTCCGGCGGCAGCGGCCACCGGGTTCCCCCCAAAGGTACTGCCATGATCTCCGATCTGGAAAACAGAAGCCGCCTTTTCACCTGCCAGGACCGCCCCAACGGGAAGGCCGCCGGCCAGACCCTTCGCCAGGGTGACCACGTCGGGCTTTACCCCATAGGCTTCGCAGCCCAGGAAAGTCCCGGTCCGCCCTACCCCGCACTGAATCTCGTCAAACATAAAGAGTATGTCCCGTTCAGTGCAGAATTTCGCCGCCGCTTCAATATACGCCGGCTCCTGGGGAAAGATCCCGCTTTCCCCCTGAACCGCCTCGATAAGGAAGCCCGCCGTTGTTCCCGCATCCAGGGCCCGGTCCAGGGCGTCTATATCCCCCGGCGGGACAAAGATAAAGCCCTCGGTGAAGGGACCAAAGTCCCGGTGAAACTTCTCCTGCCCGGTGGCCGACAGGGTAGAGATGGTCCGGCCATGAAAACTCCCCAGCAGGGTCACGATCCGGTGCCGGCCAGGACCGTACTTTTTAAGGGAGTATTTGCGGGCTATTTTGCAGGCCCCTTCATTGGCCTCCGCCCCGGAATTGGCGAGAAACAGGTTCCTCATTCCCACAGGAGCGCAGGCGGCGATCAATTTTTCCGCAAACGCGGCAGTCACGTCGCTTTGAAAATAGTTGCTCACATGGCAGAGCCTGGCCGGCTGATCCGCCACGGCCTTTACCAGGGCCGGATACCCGTGCCCAAGACAGTTTACCGCGATACCGGCGGTAAAATCCAGATACTTCTTCCCCTGAATGTCCCAAAGCCAGGACCCTTCCCCCCGGACAAAAGTCACCGGCAGCCGGTGGTAGGTATTCATGAATGCATCCATACTATTAATCCTTAACAATCATCGTCCCTATCCCTTCGTCGGTGAAAAGCTCTACCAGGAGGGCGTGAGGAACCCGGCCGTCTATGATGTGGGTCCGCACTACCCCGCCGTCCAGGGCAAGGGTACAACAATCCACCTTGGGGATCATACCCCGGCTGACGATCCCGTCCTTTTCGAGTCCCCCTACTTCGGAGCGGTTTATCACCTTTATAAGAGAATCGGGATCCTTGATATCCCTCAGTATACCCTGGACATCGGTCATGAGAATCAGCTTCTCCGCTTTCAGGGCGCAGGCGATCCTGGCCGCCGCGGAATCGGCGTTGATGTTGAGGGAACGGCCCGCGTCTTCCCCGGTTCCCAAAGCCACCGACGAGATGACCGGGATAACCGCCGAATCCAGCAGGGTATTGAGGAAATCAGCGTCCACGAATTCGATCTCTCCCACAAGGCCCAGGTCCTCCCCGTCGGGACGGAAACGCCGCGCCCGGAAAAGGCCGCCATCCATGCCCGAAAGCCCCAATGCCCGGCCCCCGGCCTGCTGGATGAGGGTGGTGATGTCTTTGTTCACCTTACCACAGAGGACCATCTGCACCACTTCCATGACATCCTCGCTGGTATACCGGAGGCCCCGGACAAAATGGCTCTCCTTCCCCAGCGCCCGGAGCATCCCTTCGATTTCCGGGCCGCCCCCGTGGACCAGAACCACCCGGATACCCACACAGGAAAGGAGTATGGTATCCCGAATCACTGCGGTCTTGAGTTCTTCGTTAATCATGGCGTTCCCGCCGTACTTTATCACCACGGTCTTACCCTGGAACCGCTGAATATAAGGCAAAGCATGGGCAAGCACTTCCGCCCTATCCGTATTACTCAGTATCGTTTCTTTCATTAATCCCCCTGTCAGGTCCTGTAATCACCGTTTATCTTGACGTAATCGTAGGTTAGATCGCAACCCCAGACCACTGCTTCTCCCGGACCTCCCGGTCCGCCGGAAGGGGCTTCCAGATCTATCCGTATCTCTATTTCTCCGGCGGAGAGGATCTCCCGGGCTTTTTCTTCGGAGAAGGGGACCTGCGCGCCTTTACGGCAGACCAGGATGTCCCCGGCGGCGGAGGCGAAGCGTACCGTCACGGCCTCCGGGTCAAAGGGAACGCCGGCGTACCCCAGTGCGCAGAGTACCCGGCCCCAGTTGGCGTCGGCGCCAAAACAGGCGGCCTTGACCAGGCTGGAAGAGGCCACGGATTTCGCCAGGGTTTCCGCGGCGGCCTCACCGGAAGCGCCCCGGACCGTGACGGTAACCAGCCGGGAAGCACCCTCTCCGTCCTGCGCCAGGGCACGGGTCAGTCTTACACACAGGGTCTCCAGGACTTCCGCAAAGGCTTCGTAGTCCGCTCCTTCCTGTTCTATAGGGGGATTCCCCGCCGCTCCGGAAGCCATGATCAGAACCATGTCGTTGGTGGAGGTATCCCCGTCCACCGTAAGGCGGTTGAAGGACCGGGCCACGCTCCGAACTAAGGCCCGATTCAGGAGCTCCCTGGAAATGGCCGCATCAGTAGTGATGAAGCCCAACATCGTGGCCATGTTGGGATGTATCATCCCGGAACCTTTGACCATGCCCCCAAGCCGTACCGCCCCGCCGCCGATTTCCGTTTCCAGAGCGCATCCCTTCTTCCGGGTGTCGGTGGTCATGATGGCTTCAAGGGCCGCTTCGTACCCGGCGGCGTCTCCGCTGAGGGAAGCAGCCAGGGCGTCCATCCCCCCTTCTATGGCGGCTATTGGCAGGGGAACCCCTATGACCCCGGTAGAAGCCACTGCCGCCTGTTCCGCCGGAAAGCCAAAGGCTTCGCCGGCAAGGGCCGCCATACGCCGGGCCGCCGCCAGCCCCTGCGCCCCGGTACAGGCGTTGGCGTTCCCCGAATTGGCAATCACAGCCCGGCATATACCCCCGGCTAAGTGTTCCTGGCTTACGAGAACGCTGGCGGCCTTGACCCGGTTAGTGGTGAATACAGCCGCCGCCGTACAGGGCCTATCCGCCAAGATAAGCGCCAAATCCCGCTTGGCGGAAGACGCCTTGATACCACACCGGATGCCTCCCGCCCGGAACCCCTTAGGCGCGCAAATGCCGCCTTCAATATCTTGCATACAAAGAACTCCTAACAAACCTGCTTTGACGAAGAACCTGCACAGGCCCTAAAAAAGCGACGGAACCGCTTTCAGCCCCGCGGTTTCGGGGTACCCCGCCAGGATGTTCATGTTCTGAACCGCCTGACCTGCGGCGCCTTTGATCATGTTGTCTATGGCGGTAATCACGATAAGGGTGGTTCCCGAAACGTCCAGATGAACGGAGATGTCGCAGAAGTTGGAATGCCGCACCCGGCCTGTGGCGGCGACAGTCCCCGAGGGGAGTACCCGGACGAATGGCTCGTCCTTGTAAAAAGCGGCGTAACGCTCACGGATCTCCCGGATTTTTCCCTCTATATCCGAAGAGGGAGGCCGGGGCGCGCCTGAGTCTGCCGCAAGGCGATGGGCCTTGTTCAAGGGAATGTAGATGGTACTGAGGATTCCCCGGTTCATGGGGGCCAGATGGGGCGTAAAGATGAGGGGAACGGGCTTTCCTGCCATCACGCCCAGGATCCGGCTGATCTCCGGGGTATGCCGGTGGGCCCCTACCTTGTAGGGAGACAGGGAATCGAAACATTCCGGGAAGTGGTAGGCCCTGCCGGGTTCCCGCCCTCCTCCGGTGACGCCGGAAGCGGCGTCCACGATGACCGGCCCGTCTCCGGCCATTCCCTTAGCCAGAGCGGGGTATATGCCCAGGGAAGCGCCGGTAGGATAACAGCCGGGATTCCCGATGATGGCCGGCCCTTTGGCGGCCAGGGCTTTAATCGCCCCCCGGTTCAGTTCCGGCAGCCCGTAGACTGAATGCCGCCGCAGTTCCGGGTGGACATAGGGCTTGCCGTACCAGGCGCTAAAAGTCGCCTCATCATCATCAAAACGAAAATCCGCGGACAAGTCGATAAAGGGGATGCCTTTCTCCATACACGCCTTGGCGTAGGGTTCCCCGACCCCGTGAGGCAGGGCTGCAAAAACCGCTCCCGAAGCGGCGATAACATTTTCGGGCTTTTCCAGCGAACCGGTGATCTTCCCCTGAAAATTCAAGTAAATATTCTCGATCCGCTCCCCTTCGTAACTCACGGAACCCAGGACCAGCCCTTCGACTTCCGGATGCCCGGCCAAAATTCTGACAACTTCCGCCCCGGCATAACCGGTAGCGCCTATCACCCCTGCAATCATTGTATAACCTCCTCATCAGGCGGAAAATATCCCGGCCTTTCTATATATTACCGGAATATCAGAAAGCCTCCAGCCTGTTTCTTACATAATAGACGAAATTTTAGGAAAGTAACCATATTTAGCTTTAACGGAAACGGCGAAAGCGGGAAAAAATATTTTTCGCATATAAAGTCATATACAAAGTATTGAATAAATATTTAAAAATGTCAAGTTATCTGCATATTTATTGCAAAAAATAAAATATAGTGATACACTAGCTGAGAAAGTGCTGTTTCAGCGTATTTTAAAACGATGATTAAACATCGTAAAAGGCAGGTAACGTATGTTTGAGACTTTGGAGGTGCCGGCAGTAAGGATTTCTGAATTACCAGAAGCTTTGATACAAGCCGATGAATCGGGTTCAGGAGAGGAATTTCACAGCGGAAAAATATACTGCGCCAACTGTATTCATTGTAAATTGATTCCCGCCAGGCCGGAAGGGGACGATCGGTATTTCCTGAGGATACGGTGCGCCGCCGGCAAGTGGCGGAAGAAGCTGGGAGAGGAAAAATTATACAAGTATTGTACGGTTACCCGGCGTTACCTTGATGAATGTGATTCTTATGAGGAAATGGGGGACACCAAGGAGTTCCTGAGGGAACTGAAAAAGACGATTCCCAACAAGGATGAACAGTACGTACTGTTCCGGGAAGACGCCCCCGGCAGCGCGCCGCCCGGGACGCTGCCCTGAAAAGGCCCGTCAGCCGGGGTTTTGGTATCCTGGTGTAAAAATCTATAAAACCCCCGGCCTTTTTCGGGGCCGGGGGCGTTTTTTACGAGACATCCAAAAACGAGACTGCCCGGCTGAGGCAGGGTTTAAAAGCCCGGTCCGTCCCGGGTATTTTCGGGGTCTTGTTTTAACTCTCCCGGTAGTATAGATTTAATTCATGCGTTTGACATACTTACCTCTTATAGTGGTCTTGGGGATGTTGTTGTCGGCCTGTCATTCCGGTCCGGTGGCTGTTAAGGCCGATACCAGTCCGGCGGAGATAGTTCAGCGAGCCCAGGAGGCTTCGGACAAGAACCGTTACAACCAGGCCCTGGAATACTACGAAATAATCCTGGAAAGATTCCCCGACGATATAGATATGGTCTGTACGGCGGAATACGAAATCGCCTTTATCCACTACAAACAACGGAAATACGATTTGGCCCGGGAGGAATTCAACGCCCTTCTTGAACGGTATGACTCCCCGGACGAAGTGCTGCTTCCCCCTCAGTACAAGCGCCTTGCGGCCATAGTCCTGGAGCGGATGGCCGAAAAGGACAAGTAATCCAGCTTACTTGTAAGCTGGATTACAAGCGGCTTACAAGATTGCTTACATAACGTGAGTGCGGCAAAGAGAAAAAAGTCCGCGAATTAACGCTGATTTATCCTTATAATCCGCGGACTTTTCTAAAGGATTCAAAAACAAATGGCCCTGCGCCCGCCGCGCCGCCTGTTGACATATTTCCGTTTGTCCGCCTAAATAATAGGCATCCTTCCTTCCATTCATTCTTTAACACCAACTGAACGGGTGGTCGAAGTAAGGCAAATAGAACTTAGGAGGTTCGTATGGGTTTCTTAGGTCTTTGCCTTCTTTTCGTGGGCATAGCTCTAATCATGAACGGCGTTGCGGCAATCTCAAAATGGGACGCAAAAACCACGGCTTTTATCAATCTTGTAACAGGCTCGATACTTGTGATTGGTAATTTTATCGGATTAGTCAGGGCGGATTCGGCTGTTTTGCTGGATTACAACAATGCGGCGGGCGGCTTTCTGTTCGGTGTAACCTACCTGTTTATCGCGGCAAACTATCTGCTAAAGCTGGATGTACGCGCTTTCGGCTGGTACAGTGTCTGCGTAACCGTGTTCGCGGTGATCGGCGCGGCGGTCTGTATACAAGGCGGGGCGGTTCCGCTCGGCCTCCTCTGGGCGGCCTGGGCGGTTTTGTGGTTCGAAGGCTTTTTGCAGCTCAGTCTGAATATAAAACCCCTGGGCAAATTTTTCCCGTGTTTGAGTATACTGGAAGGAATATTCGCGACGGGCGGCCCCGGCGTGTTTATGCTGTTCGGCTGGTGGTAAGGAGGAGGTATGAACATAAACTTTGAAAAACCGGACCTGATGACATCAGCCCTGATCGAGATCGACGTGCAGAACGATTTTTGTCCGGGCGGCGCGCTTGCCGTGGCGGAGGGCGGCAAGGTAATCGCCCCGCTGAACGAAATCGCCCGCCGCTTTGCCGCCGCCGGCGCTCCCGTGATAGCGACCCAAGACTGGCATCCGGCGGGGCATTGTTCCTTTGCGTCCACAGGCAAAAAAACGGCGGAAGGCGAGGTACTCTGGCCCGATCACTGCGTACAGGGTACGGCGGGCGCGGACTTTCACCGCGATCTGGACCTCGCTCCCGTTACGCTGATCGTCCGCAAGGGTTTCCGCCCTGCAATCGATTCCTACTCGGCCTTTTTTGAAAACGACAGGAAAACGGCGACCGGCCTTGCCGCATACCTTAACGGTCTTGGCGTAAAAACGGTTTATCTTGGCGGGCTTGCAACGGATTACTGCGTGTTTTTTTCCGCGATGGACGCGGTAAAACTCGGCTTTACCGTTTACCTGCTGCAGGACGCGGTCCGCGGCGTAAACTATCCCGAAGGTTCGGTGGAAAAGGCCCTGGATACGATGAAAAGCGCCGGCGTAGTGATGGCGTAGGCAAGAATTGGGAATTGGGTGACTGACGCCTCCGTGTGACAAAAGCAGGGGGGCCGGTCACCATATGCGTTAACTTTATAATATTTATGGCATTTGCTTCGGAAAATGAGACGGCGCCGCCAAAATTATGCCTGGCGGTTGCCGGATCTTGGAATTCAAGGGAATTGAAGCAGCCGGGGGTAGACCTCAGTGAGAAAAGGACTTAACGGCCCCCTTTTGGCTTATTGGGGGACGGAGGTAAAGAATTCTGGTGTTTTTTAACGTGAGTTCGATGAAATCTAAAGGTCCACGGATTAACGCGGATTATTGAACGTCCGTCGTTTAAATCCGTGGACCTGTTCTCCGTAAACCGGGCCGCGGGGATGCCCCGGGCCGTCTGCGCTTCCGGGGTCATGACGGAACCCCGGTTCATGACCCAAAAGCTGCATCTCCCGGCTTAAAGGCTGTTCTTCCTCAGGTGTCCCAATTAGTCTCTAAATCATTGGTGCTGATGTTAACATTCTTTTCCAAATCGCCGTTGCGGTATTTGGGAGATATG
>JAISOQ010000121.1 GCA_031275515.1 Treponema sp.
TGCGAACCCTTGCCTTTATATGCCGCAAGACGCATAATATCCTCATGCGTCCTTTTGAAGTCGTCTCCCCCTTTCAGCCCGCAGGGGATCAGGGCGAGGCCATTGCCGCGTTAGTCGCCGGAATCCGCGCAGGGGATCAGTTCCAAACCCTTCAGGGGGTCACAGGTTCCGGCAAGACCTTTACTATGGCGAAAATCATCGAGGCTGCCGGAATGCCTACGCTGATAATCAGCCATAACAAAACCCTGGCGGCCCAGCTTTACCGGGAGTTCAAAGGCTTTTTTCCCCACAACGCGGTGGAATACTTCGTTTCCTATTACGATTATTACCAGCCTGAAGCCTATGTCGCCAGCAGGGACCTGTATATAGAAAAAGACGCTTCAATAAACGATGAAATTGAGCGGCTCCGCCTGTCGGCTACCCGGAGCCTGATGGAGCGGGAAGATGTGATCATCGTGGCCACCGTGTCCTGTATCTACGGCCTGGCGACTCCGGAAGTCTACAGGAAGATGACCGCCACTTTTTCCCGGGGGGACGAGATCGATGTAGACGCATTGATCCGCCGCTTCGTGGAACTTCAATACGAACGGAACGATGCGGTTCTGGAACGGGGCCGTTTCCGCCGCCGGGGGGATACCCTGGAGATCTTTCCCGCCTACCTGGAAGAAGCCTACCGGGTGGACCTGGATTGGAACAGGGTGGAACGGATCAGGCGCTTCAATCCTGTTTCCGGGGAAATTCTGGAGGAATTGGACCGGGCGCTGATCTACCCCGCCAAACAGTTCGTTATGCCTGCGGACATGATTCACAACGCCCTGGCAGGCATTAAGGACGAATTGGCCGAACGGTACGAATTCCTGAAAAACGACGGAAAGCATCTGGAAGCCGAGCGCCTCAAGACTCGGGTCGAATACGACATCGAGATGCTCACCGAAATGGGCTACTGTCCGGGCATAGAAAACTACTCCGCCCCCCTGGCAGGCCGGAAACCCGGCGAGGCCCCGGATACCCTGATCGATTATCTGCCGAAAAAACACCTCACCTTTATCGACGAAAGCCATGTAACCCTGCCCCAGCTCGGGGCCATGTATGCCGGGGATCGCAGCCGCAAGCAGAGCCTGGTGGACTACGGTTTCCGGCTCCCCTGCGCCCTGGATAACCGGCCCCTGCGTTACGACGAATTCGTCGGGCGGCTGGACAAGACTATCTACGTGTCCGCCACGCCGGGCAAAGCCGAAACGGATCTGTCCAAGCGGGTAGTCCGGCAGCTTATCCGGCCCACGGGCCTCCTGGACCCGGAAATCGAAGTGCGCCCTTCGGAAGGTCAGATGGAAGACATCTACGCCGAGGTACGTCGGCGTATTGACGCGGGAGAACGGTCCCTCATCCTCACTTTGACGAAGAAAATGGCCGAGGACCTGACGGACTACCTCTCCGGCCTGGGCCTCAAAGTACGGTACATCCACAGTGAGGTGGAAACCATAGAGCGGGTGGAAATTCTCACCCAGCTCCGCCAGGGGGATTTCGACATCCTGGTGGGGATCAACCTCCTCCGGGAAGGCATCGATCTGCCCGAAGTCTCGTTCATCGCTATCCTGGATGCGGATAAAATCGGGTTTCTGCGTTCTCTGACGAGCCTTGTCCAGATCATAGGCCGGGCCGCCCGGAACGCCGCCGGCAAGGTGATCATGTACGCCGACCGGGAAAGCGACGCCATGAGGGCGGCCATAGCCGAGACCCAGCACCGCCGGTCCATACAAATGGCCTATAACAAGGAACACGGTATTACCCCCACTACGGTGAAGAAGGCCGTTGCCGACATCCTGACCCGCCACGCTTCGGAAGATCAGGCCGCCGCCGCCACGTCTATCGAGGTCCTCAAGAAGTCCCATAACATCCTTATCCCCGCCCAGCGCAGGCAGCTTTTGGCCGCCCTGGAAGCCGAAATGCTGGAACACGCGAAAAATCTGGAATTCGAGCAAGCCGCGGCGATACGGGACGAAATTCAGAAGATACGGGACATAGGAGCCAAGGGTTCTCCAGACCATAAGAAATAAGGGGCAACTTTCCTGCTTTTGATTCCTCACTACTTTAGCTTTAGCTGCCGATAAAGTGAGTATGAAAAGGAATGTTGTTTTATTTTTAATCGGCTTGGGCTTGGTAGGAATATGCGGCGCTCAAGCCCCGAACAGTCAGTTCGGCATTTTCTCCCAAGAAGGGATAGCATCCTGGTATGGGGCAGAATTCGGGGGGCGGCCTACCGCTTCGGGGGAAATTTTTGCCCCCGGTCAGCTAACTGCGGCCCATCCGATTCTTCCTTTTGGGACTATGCTGAAAGTAACGAACACGCACAACAATAAGTCGGTTGTCGTGCGGGTGAATGATCGGGGGCCTTTTGTGTCCGCCCGGATCATTGACCTGTCTCAGGGAGCGGCTGAACAGTTGGACATGATCGCTACCGGTACTGCGCCGGTTCTGGTGGAAAGTCTTGAAGCCATCGCCCTGCCCCAGGATAGCGGCAGACCGGTCCGGCCTCTGACTCAGGAAATCCTGAGCCCTCCGGCGGAACCGGTTCCGCGGACAAGCGCCGCCCGGCCCGGTCCGGGGACCGTAACGCCCCCCGCTTCGGCTCCCGTGCCTGCTGCGGTTTCGGTACCCGAGACCCCGGCGCCGGTGGTGGCGGATGTCTTTACCAGCCCGCCCCAGACAGCCGAACGGACAGCCCCGGTACGGCAGAATCAGTCGCCGGCGGTCGAGGCAGCCGCTCAAAGCGAGCCTGCCCCACAGCCTGTTGCGGTCATCCCGGAACCTGCTGCGGCCTCCCAGCCCGTTTCGCTTCCCCCGGAACCTGCTGCGGCCTCCCAACCCGTTTCGCTTCCTCCAGAGCCTGCTACGGTTTCCCAGCCCGTTTCACTTCCCCCGGCGGTAATCAAACCAGGCATACCTCCGGCGGATACCGGCAAAAGTTACCGCATCCAGATTGGGGCCTTCCGTATGGCTCGTTATGCAGTGGACGCCTTTGACCGGCTGAAAGGTATAGGCTTGAATCCCGCATACGAAAGGATCGGCGAGATCTACCGGGTGGTACTTGCGGATATCAAGGCCCAGGACGTAGAATCCATAGCCGGAAAGCTGGGGAACGCAGGTTTCACCGAGGCGATAATCAGGGAAGAAATGTAAAAACTCGACAAGGACGGGATGAGAAGAGGGTGATCCTCTAAAATCATCGGGAGGCTGGTGCTGGTAATAGGTATGCGGCGGTTTGGAATTCAAGACAATCCGCCGGCAGCAGTATGACCAAAATCCCAGTACAACAGCATAATTCAAGTATCTGCGGATTGCATAGATTAACAGGGGTTTCCAGCATAACCAGTTAAATCTGTGTAATCCGTGGATAAGTTCTTACTTTATTGATAACCTGCATAGCTTGAATTACGCAAACGTATTGGACACACTCAATACCGGAAGGAAATGGGCCTTACAAGAACCCTGCCGCAGTCATCTTGACAGGAAATTCCCATCCATAAAAATTTTTCCCGTTTCCCGCATGATGGGTGTCTTATTTTTCATTATATCTGATTCGGGCAGGTTTTTTATTCTGTCGAATTCACGTTAAATATTATCGCCGCTGCATATAGATTTATAATTCTTTATGGAATTATCTTGTTCATGTTATTAAGGAGATATGATTTTATATGCGCCGGCCCTGTTTAAAAAGATCCATAAAGTTGACAAACCCGAT
>JAISOQ010000079.1 GCA_031275515.1 Treponema sp.
TACCTTTCGGGCTGATTGCAGTTCGTGTTCTATCACCGGGAATTGGTCCCGGGTGATGTCCCTTGGATAGGTTGTTCTCATATCATTCCTGCCTCTCCTGTTGTTTTATTTTATTATACTTCCGCTTGGAAATTTGGGAAAGATATTGAACAGGCTCTAAGGGAATAAGTATTTGGAGGTAGTCCACAAAGCATGATAAAAAAATGTCATTTCCAGTTAAGCCTTCAGGGGAAGAAGAAGACTGCCGTCATGGGGGAGGACAAAAAGGGGGACAACAAACGAAAGGGAAGATCCGGGCAGAGATAAACACGAAGTTTCATAGGGTGATAACCAAGGATGGAGGGTTGATAGAGAGGATATTTGGGAAGGTCAAAGAGAATCCGGCGGCTGACGGTATGGTATGAACTTCCTGGGATTGATTTGGAGCGCTTTCCTTAAAATACTCCTTTGCTGACAGTGTCTGACCTCTCGCTTATAAAAATCTTTTAGCTGCTCCCGGTCCAAGGCAGCCGCAGTTTTATCAGGCCCTGTAGGGCAAAAGATTCCCCGCGTCCATGGAATAGGTCCTATTCCCGTAATTCAGCGTATCAAGCTCATGGGTAACAATGAGTACCGCCGTTCCTTCCTGGGCGATGCGGCTGAAAAGGCTCATGATTTCCGCCGTGGTCTGGGCGTCCAGATCGCCGGTGGGCTCATCGGCAATGAGGAGCAGGGGATCGTTAATAAGGGAACGGGCAATGGCCGCCCGCCGCATTTCACCGCCTGACAGCTCTTTGGGATACGCGGCGGCAAGATGGCTTATCCCTACTTTTTCAAGCAGCAAAAAAGCCTTTCCTTCCACATCCCCCTCGCGGCTGAATAAGAACCAGGGAATACAAACATTGTCAAAAACAGTAAAGTTTGAAAGGAGGCTTTGGCCCTGGGGAACATAACCGATTTTTTCATTTCGTAGAAACGAGAGGGCTTTATCCCGCAAATCGTAGATGTCCTGTCCGGCAAAGAAAACCGAGCCGGCTGTCGGGCGGAGCAGTCCTGCGCCCATATTAAGCAGCGTAGTTTTCCCGCTGCCCGAACGTCCGATGATACTGATAAAATCCCCTGGATCGACGGCAAGGCTCACACGGTTTACCGCGTTAAAAGTCCGTCCTCCCCGTTCGTATTCTTTGATAAGTCCCTGTAGTTCAAGCAGTCCCGTCATTCTCCCTCCCTCATGGTATAATAGGTTTCCGCCCTGCTGATTCGGAGCGCCGAATAGAGGGAAGCCAGGGGTCCCACAAGAGCGGCAAGGAACAGGCAGGAAAAGACCAGCAGCAGGATGTTGAAAAGCGGAGCGTCAAGGTAGGGCAGTTCAAGCCGTTCGCTGATTAGGGTGCTGAAAGGAAAAATAACCAGGCTTGCCAGAATAATACCCGCAATACCGCCGGCAAGGCCGGTAATGGCTGATTCGCTTAATACCATACCGATAAGTTTTTTCCGTGTGGCCCCGAGGATACGCAAAACGGCGAATTCTTTTTTCCGCTCGTGAATGGAGCCTGAAAACACTGCCGCCAATACGATGACCGCTAAGGCCCAGAGCAGGATAGAAAAAAGGTGAATGTAACCCACCAGTCCGCCAAGGGCCGCAGAGATACTGGAAAATATGCTTTGCGAAACAACGACATCCACGCCGGCGTTTTCCTGCCGTATGGTTTGGGCAAGCCGCGCCGGGGGTTCAGCAGGATCAATCTTTGCCAGGACCGCCGAAACAGCCCCTTGTTTCATCTCCCTTTCCTGTACCGCCAAAAAATCATGACCCTCCCCACGGGCGCGGTCGATAAGAAGCCGCATGGTATTCATGGTCATAAAAATCGACGTGTCCAGCCCGCTTGCGCTTCTTGAAAGCCTGGCCGCTACCGGATACTGATGCCCTAACAGTCTGATAGTGCCGTCGGTACGGAGGGCGATCCGGCTGCCTGCCACAAGCTGCCCGTCTTCCACAGAACCGCCATATTTTTCGGCCATCCAGGGCTGTACAACAAAATCCGTTTCAGGGTCATAGGCAATAAGCTGTACCATTACGTCGCAGCAGCTCTCCGAAAGGGAGGTAAGAAAAAATTGAGGAGAGGCGCAGACTATGCCCTCCATCCGGGCTACTCTATCGACTATCGCATCATCAAAGTAAAAATAACCGGCGCCGCCGCGAAGCAGTATGGATTGAGCTTTTTCGGAAGCTCCTTCGGGAACCACCATCAGATCCGCCCCAAAACGCTTTGTCATCGCGGCTAACCCCTGCCGGAAATTTAAGGCAAGGATAGACCCGCCAAAAAGGGTAAAGGCCAGGATTGCCGCCACCACCACGAGACAGGCGGTACGAACGGGTTTTGCTTTCAGATTTTCCCAAGACAACGTTCGGGTATTCAAAATTCTTTTTTTCACAATGGTCCTTCGTTCATTTTGTTAGTCACAATTAACTACGGTTTTATACAAAATAACCGTAAGGTAAAACATCTGTCAAGATACGGCAGGGGTATAATCCGGGGCGGCGATATTTGCGTTTTGGTACAGAAGGAAATCTAAGCGGTATGCGGTTCTCCCGCGTTTAACTGCCTTCTTTCAATATTCGATCCCGAAGTTTTTGTAGGTTCCGGTGGGGGTATGCGGACTGTAATCCACGGCATCGACACGAGCGCCGGGAGGCCCATGCCGAAGCCATTGAAGAAAGACTTCCAGCTTTTCCCTGGGACCTTCGGCCCAGACTTCGACATCCCCTTCGGGAGTGTTGCGGACCCATCCGCGGATCCCCCGGAGTTGGGCCTCATGGAGACAGGTATACCGGAAGCCCACGCCCTGGACCCGGCCCTGTATCCGGGCAAAGAAAGCGGCGTACTCCGGGATGGAAGGGCGAAGGCTCACAGGAGGCCCTCCTCATGGAAACGGTCGAGAATATCGGGAGAAAAACCCTCGTACCGGAGCGTTTGTTTCAAGCGGCCTTCACCGGCGGCACGGAAGCGGGGATCAGGGCGGCGGCGGTTCTTCTCCAGGTAAGAACGGAGGAGATCCGCTTCGGTCTCCCCGTCCAAGGCGGCGGATAGAGCCTCCTGGACGGTATCGCGGGGGATGCCCCGGCGGCGCAGGGATTCGGCGAGGGTACGGGGACTGATCCCGGAGGGCCGGGCAAGACGGGATTGTATCCAGCGGAAAGCGTACCGGCTATCGTCAACAATACCTTCGGAAGAGAGGTTGGCGACTACGGCCCGGACGCAGGGGGCGGCATAACCGCGGCTTCCCAGTTTGCGGGCTATACCGAAGCTGTACTGTTCTGCCCGGGCAGTAAGACGCAAGGCGGCCCGTTCCGCCCGGTAACAAGCGGCGGCAAAACGGAGAGCTTCCGCTTCGAGAGAAGACAACTCCCTCTCGGGGATATAAACCGTATCCATAGGGTATTCAGGGGATAAATAAACTGCTTTAAAAGAAAACAGGGAACCATCCGACAAAGTTATCCGAAAAACCGATGGATCAGCTTTTCGGAGAAATCCGTCTTCAACCGATCTTTCCACCGGTTTTAAAGAAACAACCGTCATAGACGGCTCCAATTACCACCGCAAAGCCTGGAGGAAACAGTATACCGGGCAAGCGCGGACGATTAAACAACCGCCGGCTTCATCAGTAAGGGCCAATGAACTAACGTACTAACGTACTAACGTACTAACGTACTAACGTTTGGAGAACTGGAACCGCCTGCGGGCGCCCCTCTGGCCGTATTTCTTACGTTCCACCATTCGGGGGTCCCGGGTAAGGAACCCGTTACTTCTAAGGCTGACATAATTACCCTGATCCACCTGGCAGAGCGCCCGGGCCAAGCCGTGACGGCAAGCCCCGGCCTGACCATTGGAACCGCCGCCGTAGACGTTGATCAACACGTCGAATTTGTTTTCATTGGAGGTAACCACCAGGGGCTGGCGGACCATCATGGAATGTTCGGACTGGGGAAAATAATTACCCAATTCTTTGCCGTTAATGACGATTTTTCCGCTTCCATCCCGAACATACACCCGGGCAACGGCGGTTTTTCTTCTTCCGGTCCCAATACCAAGATTCTTTATCACATTATACTCCCTTAGCTCTCAACTAAAACTCAATCGCCTGGGGGTTCTGCGCCCCGTGGGGATGCTCAGCGCCCGCATAGACCTTAACGTTCTTCAATAATTTCCGCCCCAGGGGTCCCTTGGGAAGCATTCCCTTGACCGCCAGTTCCAGAGGGGATGTAGGATGACGGGCGAGCAATTTCTCAAAGGAATAAGATTTGAGTCCCCCAACATAGCCGGTATGATGATGATACATCTTATCCCGGGCTTTTTGGCCCGTAACCGCAACCTTTTCCGCATTCACAACTACCACATAGTCCCCAACTTCCTGATGGGGTGCAAAGATCGCTTTTTCCTTCCCCCGGACTATTGCCGCCGCCTTAGCCGCTACCCGGCCCAAAGTCTTCCCTTCGGCATCAATCACAAACCATTTCCGCTCAACATCCGCGGGTTTAATGAACACAGTCTTCATTTTACAACCTTCTCAATAGAATACAGATGAAACACTATATTGTCATAAATCGGGAAAAAATGTCAATACCTCTGCCAGGGCAGGATAAACGCATAGAATTCACTAATTCCATACTGTATTAAGGAAAATGAATATCTTGAGGGGCTGCTTTTTCAATCCCCTTTCGCCTCCGGTTCAAAGTAATTTGCATGCGTTAGCCCGTTAGCCCGTTAGCCTTGCCTCGGGGTCCCGGAGCAAGGCAATGGGTTACCCAAACGAGAACGCCCAGATCATCCGCTCTTTCTCTGTTTCTGGTAACAATCGAAGCCAACCGCCAGCAACAGGACCGATCCCTTGATCACCATCTGCATATACTGGGTAATGTTCATCAGTACCATGCCGTTGCTCAGGACCCCGAGGATGAGGATGCCCGCCACCACATTGGAGATCTTGCCGAATCCGCCGTTCACGCTGACCCCGCCTAAAACTACCGAGGTAAGCACGTCGAACTCGAAACCCTTACCCGCCAGGGCCTGGCCGGACATGGTATGGGACATCATCACGATACCGGCCAAGCCCGCGAAGAACCCTGACAGGGTATACACCAGGTACTTGACCCGCTTCACATTGATCCCCGAAAGGGCCGAGGCCTCCTCGTTACCCCCCACCGCGTAAAAGTAGCGGCCAAAATAGGTCTGGTTGAGGATAAAAGCGCCCGCGGACAGAATCACGATCATGATGATTACCGGAATCGGCACCGGACTCAGATAGCCCTGCCCGATAACGGAAAAACCCTTGGGAAATCCGAAGATAGGGCACCCCACCGCAAATGATAAACGCCAGGCCCTCCAGGATGGTCATGGTGGAGAGGGTTACGATGAGGGGCGGCATCTTAATATTGGCAATGACCCAGCCATTAAAAAAGCCGACCGC
>JAISOQ010000160.1 GCA_031275515.1 Treponema sp.
AGTAATATCCCTCCGGCGGGAATCCGTTTCAACAGGACCTTCATGGAATCCCCCAGGGCGCCTTTCCCGTCTATCCCTGTAAGGAGAACCTGAGCCGCAAGCTCCCGGTCATTCAGCGACCTCGCCAGCAGGACGGCGTATTCCCTTGGGGCATCCCTGGAAAGGTTCGGCGCTTCCATCATGGTCCCGGGGGATTCTCCGTAAAGGACCACTGCCAGGAAGAGAATACACAAAACCGGCAGAAGAAAAAAAACGTGACGCATAGGTTTTCTATAGTATACTATCTTGATTAACGGAAGTTAATACTGAGTAATTAAAATTGGTAAATCCCCGGCTTTGCCGGGAGTATTTGACCGCTCAGGCCCCTTTCGGGCCTGATGCGCCGACCGCGAAGCGGTATCGTACAACCCGTTCTTTGCTGCACAAGGCCGAAAGCCGATGCGCCCAAATTTTAAGGGAAGCCCCCGGTCCAGGAGGAACGAAAAGATCAGCCGGTCCCGCTCCAGGCACTGTTCCTTACTCAAAGCGATAAGGGCGGTGGAGGCCAGGCCGTCCTTTTCATAAACATCCACCCCGTCAACCACAATGACCAGTCCGGGCTTTCTATGGCCGGAACGTTTTTCCAAGTCCCTCAGCCCCTCGGTAAGCCGGGAAACATACAGGGCCTCCTCATGTTCCGCAATGGGAATATCAATGTCCGATTCCACCAGAGGGGCCCGGCCCTGTTCCGCCCCGGCGATACTTTCGCTGTCCAGGGGCCAGCCGGAGGCCATGTGCACCGAAAGGGTGACGATCTCCGGGTCTTTCCCCACAAAGGTTTCCCCCCGATCCCGGGAAAACTTAACCAGCTCCGCGCTGCCGTCCCCCTTGTGGGCGTCCACATCGATGATCCAGATGAGCTCCGCCCGGCCTTCGGCCTGGATTTTCCGGGCCGCCAGGATTACATCGTTGAGGAGGCAAAAGCCGGAACCTGAATCGTAGCGGCCGTGGTGCTGACCGCCCCCCAGATAAAAGCAGAAGTGTTCCTGCGGAACCCCGCCCTGAAATTTCCCAGGGATTTTTTCCCTTCCCTCCAGGGCCAGCCGGCAGGCAAGGTAACTGCCGCTTACCCGGTAGAGGATCGTCTTGAAAAGTTCTTCCAGGGCTTTAACCGCCTTATCCGGTTCGTAGCGGTTGTAAGTTCCATCGGGTTTGATAAGCTCGTAGGTTTTAAGGAGTTCCTTTTCCAAATGCCGGGGATCGTCGTAAAGCCGGGCTACGAATTCCCTTTGATGAACCCGTTCCAGGTCTTCCCGGAAGAGGAGGGGCGAATCTAAACCCAGGCCCCTGGCCGCCTCCTCCAAGGACAAAAGGGGAAAACCCCTGCGGCATTCTTCCAGGTAACGGAGTATCTTTCCTGACCGGGACGGGGACATGGGAATCCTGATTCCGTAGTCGGGCATATTGGTTTCGAGTTTTTTATCATAAAGCAGCATGGCTAATGTTCCGCCCTATTCGGAGAAGATCCCAGTTGACGGCTTCTGTAATTTTTACGTTCCAAAGAATTACAGAAGAGATACATTTCCCCGCTTGTTTAGGACGGAACGCCAGCGCGAAAGGGCCGCCGCCGCGCCGAAGAGTCCGGCCTGCTCCGCCGGGGCTGCCACACGAGACCGGCCCGGAGCAGGCCTTGCCCTTCTCATCGAAGCGGACCAGGCCGGCATCCCCTGCGTCCAGGGTAAGCATGGTCTTCTCCGGCGGTATATGGGGCACGGGGTCCAAACTATCATAGTGAAATCCATAAAAACAGGCAAAATCGGAAATTTCCTGGATATTAAAGGCCAAGGGACACCTCGTTCAACGGAATCTTTTTTTTTAGTATGGTCCCGGAGGCCTAATTCCGCAAGGGGGCGCAAACTGAAGGAATTTTCATAGGGACTGCGGGAAAGGCCCGGCATGGCTTTTTATAATATTTCTATAACCAGAGGCTGTCCCAAAACCATGCGCCGGCGCACAGTATCTAATTTCAATTGGTTTATGCACTTCTATTACGGTTCACTCTCCATGCGTTTCAGCTCGTCCACAAAGCAATCTTGAGGAACAGGGCCGGAGTATTATTGTTCTTCCGCCAGTTTTTTAAGCGCCTCCCCGGTAATTCGGTAGGTAGTCCACTCATCCAGGGGCTGTCCTCCCCGGCTTTTGTAGAATTTGATTGAAGGCTCGTTCCAGTTAAGGCAGGCCCATTCCAGACGGCCGCAGTTCCGTTCCACCCCAATTGCCGCGATCCTGGCGAACAGGGCTTTGCCGAGTCCTTTGCCCCGGTATTCGGGTTTAACGAAGAGGTCTTCAATGTAGATGCCCGGCCTGCCCAGGAACGTGGAAAAGTTATGAAAATAGAGGGCAAACCCCGCCGGCTTTTCCTGATATTCGCAGATGAGGACTTCAGCCATACGATCCCGGAAAAGGTACTTCGTCAGTTCATCTTCTGTGGCGCTTACCATATCCAGAAGATGTTCGTATTCCGCAAGACCCCGGATGAATTCCAGAATTAGGGGGATGTCCTGTTCCCCGGCGTCCCGTAATATAGCGTCGTCGTTAATTCTGCAACGGTCCATTGCGCTTCTCCGTTAATGCCGTTTAGCGTTCTCAGCCCGCCTGCCGCGCCGTCTGATACAATCTTCAGCCGCAGCAGGGCAGGCGTACAGCATTTTCCCATAATTAACACAAACCGTACCACTGGTTTTCATATTAGATCAAGGGCCTGGGCAAAAGCATTTAAAAATTCGCAATTATCCCCTGACGTATAACTGCCCCTCCCCTTATTGTGGGACGACAATAGGAACGCCCTATACCCGCTTCGTGGAGGTAAACGGGGTTAGGGACATACCCGCAGAGGGGATGCGGGCCTGACCGGGCGTCTGAACTACAGGCTCCTGCTGACCAGTTTACCCTGGCTCTTATCCAGGCAGATCCTGACCTTTCTGAGGGGTTCGGTGACGAAGAGGGCGATCTGGCATATCTCGATGAGGGT
>JAISOQ010000190.1 GCA_031275515.1 Treponema sp.
TTATAGAAGCATTAAGAAATTATGCAATAAGGTGTCCACAAGGCCAGAATTTTGTAATTCATTGTACCACAAAGAATTAGCGGTATTTGTCCATCATACTTTGTGGATCACCTTCAAAAAAAGATATTGAATGAAGTTGATTATTATGGGATTAAAGTTATACCTGATATTCTAATCTGCTGCGCATATCCAGTCTCATTCGGTTCCGCCTTCTCCGGAAGGAACCATCCCCTATAATTTCAGATGGATTTTTAGTTGTTAGGCATTACAGCGGCAGCTGCCCTGCTGCTCCTGTTTATCGCTCTAATTTCGCGGTCATCGTAATATCCTGACGGTAATTACCAAAGTGTTCCCCAAAAAGGTTGAGCCCTCCGGGATACTCGCTGTCTTCTTTTACCCCGATCTTAAATGAGATATATTCGCCTTCGGTAATCCGGAGATCCTCCAGGGTTAAATCCGAGGATTTTCTGCCGTCGCCGAAACAGCCCCGGGAGGAAATTTCCAGGCGGTGGAGTTCCCCGTATTGGGTGGAACTGTCCGGCCACCAGTCAGGATTGTATATGCCCCGTTTGCCGCCGTAATCTCCGGCGCTGCGGAAGGTAACCACCTCTTTTTGATTTATCCAGACCGTAATATCGCTGGGCCAGTCGTTATCGTAGCCCGGCGCTTCAGAGCAGGCTTCAAAGGAAAAAGACACCTCCAGGATCTTTTCAACCTTTATAAAATGGTTGGAAAAACGGTATTCCAGAAACCCGGTGGTAAACCATACAAGCTGGGCATGGATACGGTTCGGACTGTAAAAGGCGTTTTCCGCATCCTCAATCCCGATAAAAGCCCGCCTCCCCGCGATACCGCAGGGCTTGGTCACGGAACAGTCAAAATAACTGCCCAGGGGCATACTATACCCCACATTCCTGGCGGGTTTATCACTTTCGTTTCGATGGATCAAGTTGAGGTACACATCTTCCGCTAAAATGGCGCATATTTTTTGGGCTCCCCGTAGTCCCGGCTTTTCCTGGGTAAAGATCAGCCCCGCCTCTTCAAGCACCCGGACATGGAGAGCCGCCGTCGAAAGGGGAAGCTGAAACTGCTCGGCAAGCTCACTGATGTTCAGGCCGGATTTTTCCACCAGGGCGTACAGCATTCTGAGCCGTACCGGCGAGGCAAGGGCCTTTAAAACCATTGCTGATTTTTCAGGCTGATACAAATCCAGGTTGATACGGTTTTTCATCCCCCCGCGTTTATCAGGTCATCCGGTACCGGGTACTCCCCAACCGTTGATTTATCTCCTTTAGAATATCTGGATTCACTTTAAAATTCCTGTCTATGTCCATAAGACCGTTTATCTCCTGCTGGACATCTGTAAGCTGAGTATAGCAGTACCCGCATATCCGGTCAATCTTCTTGATGGCCATAGTAATGGCGCCGAAACGTTTGATAAATTCTTCCCCGGTGTTTACCTTATTCCCGTAACCCCAGCCCGGAGCGTTGTTAAACGCAATGCCCCCAAATTCGCTGATGATAACCGGCTGCCCCCGGTATCCGTAACCCTGGGCAAAGGCCGATTTAGACTGGTTGTGGTATATCAGGTTATCAAGAATGGCATCCAGGTATTCGGAATACCGGGCAAGAAAATCCTCCCCGCTTTCCTCATAATCATGGAGGGTGATGATATCCGAAACCGTATGCTCCCAGCCGTCATTGGTGATTATCGGGCGATAGGGATCGCAGGCCCGGGTCAGATGGTATATGGCTTCGGTGAAGGACTGCTGGGGGCGGCTGGTTTTTATTGCCTGAATCCCCCAGGATTCGTTAAAAGGGACCCAGGTGATTATCGAAGGGTGATTGTAGTTCTGCTGAACAATCTCCATCCATTCCCGGGTAAAATTGCTTACCGCCCGGTCATAGTATTCGTAGGCGGCGGCCATCTCGCTCCAAACCAGAAGGCCCTTTACATCCGCCCAGTAGAGAAAGCGCTCGTCCTCGATTTTTTGATGTTTCCTGACCCCGTTGTACCCCGCAGCCAAAACTCTGTCGATGTCGGTGATAAGGGCTTCTTCGTCCGGCGGGGTAAGGTGGCTCTCCTTCCAGTACCCCTGATCCAGGATAAGCCGCTGATACAGGGGAACGCCGTTGAGGAGTACATTGGAGCCGTCGATCCGGACTTCCCTCATGCCGAAATAGGACAGAACCTCATCCAGGGTATTCCCGTCTTTAAGAATGCGGAAACGGATGTCGTAGAGCCGGGGATTCTCCGGCTCCCATGTAAAGAAACCCCACTCGCAGATGCCGGTATTAACCAGATCCGCCGTCATTTCCAGGCGCTTTTTGGTTACCGGGACAGCCAGGCTGGTAATCGGGGTCCCGGTAAAGCTGATCTCCGCTTCCAACTGCAGCGGGCCTTCCGGGCCGGAACAGCCGGCCTGGACCTCCGCCTCAATTTTCAGTTTACCTTCGGAAAAAAGGGGGGTCATCTTGACAGAACAGATATGCGCCGGCGGAACATATTCCAGCCAGAGGGTTTTCCAAATCCCCGTGGTTTGAATGTACCAGCAGCCGAAACTTTCGTCCTTCCAGCGCTGTTTGCCCCGCGGCTGGGCAGTGTCAAAGGAATCCTCCACCCGCAGGGTTATATTGTTTTCCCCATCCTTGACAAGATGGGTAATGTCGAAAGAAAACCGGGCGTAGGCTCCGTCGTGGGCGCCGGCAAAATTACCGTTGACCCAGAGTTCCGTATGGTAATCGCTTCCTTCAAAATGGAGGACAATTCCCTTGCCCGGCTGTTTATGCTTTTCAATCGGGATTTCCCGGTGATACCAGACCACCCCGCGCCCGGACGGATCCCCGATGCCGCTTTTAGGGGTTTCATAGGTAAAGGGAACCGTAATCTTACGGGCCGCGGGAAAAGAGCGGAACCACTCCCCCTCCATCCCTTCGTTCCGGTCATCAAAAACAAAATCCCAGGGGCCGTTCAGGTTTATCCAGGAATTTGGCTCCCGGACAAACTGCGGACGGGGATAACCGCGCTGATAGCTTTTCATCGTATTACCTCTTGGATTGTAAATAGAGCATTTACTACATAAATATTATACTTAATGGCATCCTACAAAATTTTTTCAATAATGTCAAGCAAAATTTTGTTGACAAACCTCATATTGCCATGATATTATCCAAATAACAGGAGACTATGCTACATAATATTTGTAGTAAATGCGATGGCGGCCTATGAAACGTAACACTTTTCAATTATCCCTCATTGATTTCACCGGGCATAAACCCTTGGCGACCGCCGCCGCCGCCCCCCCCCCCCCCCCGATAAAATACTAGGATTTTCCGGCATCCAGCCAACATTTTTATGCGGTCCCCGGAAGGGAGAGCGGTTTTTCTCATGGGAATTACAGCGTTTAGTCTGTAAATATAAATTTTTTGGAGGATGTATCTATGAAAAAGTTTCTTTTGACCGGATTGATGCTCCTTGCTATGACCGCGCTGATTTTTGTCGGCTGCCGTCGGCAGGGCGAAGCGTCTCAAAGTGAGGCGCCCCAGAGCAGGGAGAGTACCCCGGAGGTAAGCGTCAACGAAGACGGCACGGTGAACAACCCGGAAGACCTCGTGGCGGACCCCAACAAGCTGGTATTCTGGTCTCTGTTTGCCGGTGGAGACGGCGCCTGGATGGACCGGATTATCACGGATTTTAACGCTACCAATCCTGCGCGGCAGGTACAGCCGGTCATGCTGGTATGGGCGGACTACTATACCAAATTCGGTACAGCAGTAGCCGCCCGCAGGGGTCCGGACATCGGGGTTTCCCATATTTCCCGGCTGCCGGAGCTGGTAGAACAGGGCATGGTTATTGCCGTTGATGATTATGCCGCAAAAGCGGGGGTTAACTGGAATGATTTCGCCCCTGCTATGGTAGAGGGGATCACCTTTAACGGCAAGAAATACGCCATACCCCTGGATACCCACGCGGAAATCATGTACGCCAACCTGGATAAGCTCAAAGCCGCAGGCATAACCCTGACCAACAACCAGCTTTCCATAGCCAACGCCGGGGAATTTAAAGCTGCCCTGGACAAGATCAAGCCCATTCTCCAGTCCGGGGAAACCGCGCTTTCCCTTCCCCAGCAGGGGGACGATCCGTACCGGGCGTGGTGGGCCACCTATTTCCAGATGGGCGGAACCCCTCTGGTTAACGCCGCGGGTACCCAGGTTACTCTGGATCAGGCTGCCGCTGTCCGGGCGGCGGATTATATCAAAAGTCTCTGGACCGACGGTTATATCCTGCCCGGCATAGAGGATCATCAGCGTTTCTTCCAGGATGGACACGCCGCCTTAGTCTTTACTGGAACCTGGGCCACCGGGGTTTTCAGCGAAACCGCAGGTTTGAACTTCGTCGCCCAACCCTATCCCCGGCTCTTTGGAACCAACGACGCCTGCTGGGCGGACGCCCATGTCTTTACGATCCCCGCCAAACAGTCCCGGAACACGGCGAATACCCAGGCGGCGGTGGACTTTACCTATTGGGCCGCTGCCAAAGGCGGAGCTACCTGGGCCCAGTCAGGGCAGATACCCTCCAATATTCCGGTCCAGTCCAGTCCGGCCTTTATCGCTCTGCCCTACCGGTCAGGCTATTCCCGTGCGGCGTCTACCGCAGTGCTTCCCTCCAAGAATGTCAACTTCGGCGCGATTAAAGACGCTATCATCGTGAATCTGAACACGATCTGGCTCGATCAGGCCGCCTCGAACGCGGCGGTTCAAAATATGGTTTCCGAGATGAACGCCATTCTGAAACGTTAATCTTTATACGGGAAACGGGAAAAGCTTTCCCGTTTCCTCCAGGAGCCCGTCATTATGCGCGGGGCTCCCAGCTTATAGGGAGAACAAACGGGATGAAAAAGAAGAATAACCAGCCGTATTCAAAAAACCTTACGGCGTTTTTATTTTTATTCCCCTTTCTGATATTGTATACCATTTTTACCATTTGGCCGGTAATCCAGGGGGTTTATGTAAGCCTCCATAAATGGGGCCTCATGGGTAAAATCCGCTTTTTGGGGTTCCAGAATTATACCCGCTTTCTCCAGGATAAATATTTCTGGGAAGCCCTGTGGCATACCACCTGGTTTGTTATTATATCGGTCCCCCTGCTGGTAGCGGTCCCGCTCTGCCTGGGACTTCTGGCAAACCGCGGCTTTAGGATAAAAAAATTCTTGAGGATTTCCTACTATGTCCCTACGGTGCTTTCCGTGGCGGTGATATCCCGGATCGCCCGGTGGTTCTTTGAACCCTATAACGGCGTATTGAGTTTCCTGTTCCACGATTGGGGGATCCTGGCCCCGGATCAGGAAATTATGTGGTTCCAGAAAATAGGGCTTCTCTGGACTGTGGTTACTACCGTCACGGTTTGGTGGACCGTTGGATTCAGCATGATGCTGGTTATCTCCGCCCTCCAGGATATACCCGAACAGCTTTACGAGGCGGCGGAATTAGACGGCGCCGGAAAAACCCGCCAGCTTTTCAGCATAACCCTGCCGCTGCTCAAGCCCGTGACCTATCTTATCCTGCTGCTCCAGATGATAGCGTCTTTTAAAGTCTTCGGCCAAATCCAATTAATCTCAGGCGGCGGGCCTGGTACGGCCACCCGGCCCCTGATTCAGTACATATATGATTCCGCATTCCGGCAGAGCGATATGGGGTACGGCGCGGCCATGTCCTATGCCCTGTTTATTATCCTGGCAGCTCTTTCCTATATACAATTACGAATTCAACGGAAGACGGAGGAATAATGATGAGTATGATATCCCGTAAATACAGTCCCGGAAACATCGTCCTTACCTTTCTTTCTATAACAATAGCGGCGATCTTTCTTTTCCCCCTGGCTTTCGGCCTTTTTGCGTCCTTAAAGGCGGAAAGCGCCTCCTTTAGAAATATAGCCGACTGGTTTAAGCCTCCGTATACCCTGGCGAATTATGTGTATATCATCGGGAACAGCAGGGTGCCTATGTGGACTTTTAACAGTTTCCTGATATCCATCATCAGCACGGTCCTGGGGCTGACGGTTTCCGCCCTGGCGGCATACCCTCTGGCAAAAATGGAATTTCGGGGGAAACGGAGCCTGTTTTTCTATTTCCTCTTGGGACTCATGGTTCCGGGGGAGGCTACTATCGTGCCTCTTTTTATCACCGCCAACGGCCTTTATATGATCGATACCTACGCGGGGATGATCTTTCCGGGGATCGCCGGTTCCATGGGGCTTATTATTATGGTGAGTTTTTTCAAGTCCATCCCCAGGGAACTGATCGATGCGGCCCAGATTGACGGGGCAAAACACCCGGTTATTTTTTCCCGGATCGTTCTCCCCCTTTCCCGGACTGTCCTGGTTACCAACTGTATCCTGGCTTTTATCGGGTGCTGGAACAGTTACCTTTGGCCCCTCCTGTGCGCCATGAGCGAGCGGATGTTTACCCTGCCGGTAGGGCTTCCCACCTTTGAGTTGACCTATGCCTCCGACCGGGTTATCCCCATCACCAGCAACATGGCGGCGTCTATTCCGGCGATCATCGTATTCCTCATCTTTGAACAGCAGATCACCCAGGGTATCGCCATGACGGGAATCAAGGAATGAGCGCCTCCCGGCGTTTGTCCCGGCAAACTGCGGGGGGATGGCCCCGGAGCTAATCAAATCCAATGCGGGAAACCCGCTCATCGGAGGCTTAATCCGCAGGTTAAGCCTCCGATGCTTTTGAGTGCTGCCATTATCCGGCCTGGATACGGGTGGCGGATAAATTCTTCATTATTTTAACGGCGTAAATACCTCGAATTTAGCAAGATGTATTAAACAGAACATCAGCCGTTATCCTGAAGGTTACCCGGCAATACTTCATTTTTTTCCGGTTGTACTGTATACTTAAAGCCAGGAGGTTTGTATGGCTACGAGTTATCTTGAAACATTGCCCCTTAGCAAAATCGCCAAATATCAGGGAGGCCCTCCCAAAGATACGGTTACTTTTGTGGGATTTCCTCAGCAGCATCCTTCGGATAAATACAAACTCATCCTGGTCAATGATCCCTTAGGGGATAATCCCACAGTGATGGAGTTTAAACTGGACGATGTACTCTATGCCGAAGAGGTTCATTCTGCAGTCACCGAAGCGGGAGAAGGCGTCCCGCTGGTCAGGCTCTGGATACGCCGCGGCGCACGGGGAGTCATCATGGAGCCTTTTGAAGTGCAGGACCCCATCCGGTTTGTGAACAAGGCATCGGGGACCGACATGAAACAGCGGACCCGGTTTCTGACGGAATGACGGAGGCTCAGGGCCCGCCCCGGTATTTCAGTCCTCTACAGACCGAAAGCGGCGCCTCCCTGGTCCGGTGCGGGCTTTGCCCCCGACGGTGCGGCATTCCCCCCGGCGGTTCCGGGCAGTGCGGAGTCAGGCGGAACCGGGATGGAGCGGGGGACCTCCCCTTCTACGGCCTTGTCACCGCTATGGCGGCGGACCCTATAGAAAAAAAGCCCCTGTACCATTTCAGACCCGGTTCGTCTATCTTGTCCATAGGTTTTACGGGCTGCAACCTGCATTGCCCCTTCTGCCAGAACTGGCGAATTTCCCAGGGAACATCCGCCGCATCAGGGGGCAAAAGGTTTTCTCCCGCCGAAGTGATAGCCGCCGCTCAATCCTGGGGGTTCCGCCAAATCGCCTACACCTACTCGGAACCCCTGGTCCATGCGGAATTCCTCCTGGACTGCATGAAGCTGGCCCGGGAAGCGGGAATAGCCAACGTTCTGGTGAGTAACGGTTGTGTAAACCGGGAACCGGCGGCGGACATCCTTGCCCTGACCGACGCCGCCAATATAGACCTTAAAGCCTTTTCGGAAGAGACTTATTCCCGCGTTCTCGGCGGGGACCTCGCTGCTGTTCTCTCCTTTATCAAAGCGGTCTACGCCGCCGGGGTTCATCTGGAAATTACCACCCTCATAGTACCGGGCCTCAACGACAGCGCCGAAGAAACGGAAAAATGCGCCGGTTTCATCGCCGGCCTTTCCCGGGACATTCCCTGGCATCTTTCGGCTTATCACCCGGACTACCGTTGGAACGCCCCTCCCACAGAAAGCGCCTTCCTCATCCGTACTGTCCGCCGCGCCAGGGAAACCCTTTTGTATGTGTATGCCGGCAACATAGACGGCGGGGTACACGCCCAGGACCTGCACGATACCGTCTGTCCCGCCTGCGGACGGCTTCTGATCCAACGCCAAGGCTACCGGATCAACCCCAGCGGGATTGCAGTGAAAAAAGCTGACGGCGTATATTACTGCGTCCATTGCGGAGAACCGGCGCCTTTTGTTTCGGCGGGAATATAGGGAAGTATTGAAATGTATAGAGACTTTACTATATCAATATGCGACAAAGAATTGAGTGAACTCAAGACAAAATTAGCCTCTGTGAAATTTCCAAAGGAAAACCATTTTGAAAAAAGTTGGGATATTGGTATTCATTCTGTCGAGTTAGATAGGCTCACTGCTGTCCGGTTTAAATGAAAGAAAAAAAACAGCTTGTATTTTACCCTTGCAGATGGTATAACGAAATTACCGTAAATTTATATACCACAAGGAAATACAAGCTATGACATCGG
>JAISOQ010000263.1 GCA_031275515.1 Treponema sp.
GGTTTTGGCAAGAACGGCCTCCAAGCCCTCAAGCCCCAGGGCGTCAATATCTTCTTCCGAAAGCTCCTCATTCCCGGAACAGGATATCAGGGCAAAGGAGAAAAAAGAGAAAAGGATAACCAGGACAGGGATATATCGCTGTTTCATGGGTACATCTTAGCCGCCGGGGGAGGGGGTGTCAATCAGCAGCCGGTAATTTTACATTTAACGTTCCGGCTGCCGGAAAAGTCTGTTTCAGCCTTTCCTTTCGTATTGCTGCAGCGGCAGGGACGGGATCATCGCCCGGACGCTTTCAGGGAGGCGGGGATAGATCCCGGCGAAGCCTTTAATATCTGGCAGGCCCTGGCGGCGGCAAGGATGACGAAGCGGGATAAAAACGGGGTGGCCTTTTAAGGAGGCGGCTTTTTGCTGGATGAACTACCTTACCAGCGCCGCCGCAACCGCTGATTTTTCCATGCGTACCGGTTATATACCCGTCCGGCTTTCCTGTATGGAACCCCGGCGGGGGCGTTACGGGGGCGGAGCTCCCGTAGTGGGGGCTGCCCCCTCCTTAACCGTTCATTCGCGGACTTTTCTCTCACTTCCGCCGTTGCAGCACAATAACCGCGTATATCCCCACGGCGATAACCGGGAAGACGGTAAAGATGCCGAACATTGCGGGGTATCCTGCATGTTCCACGATGAAGCCGCCCAGGATGTTCCCTACAAGGGAAGGAAGGCCCGATCCCAGGGACAGGTACAGGGACATGCCCAGGGCGCGGCGTTCCGGCGGGACGCAGGTGGAAATAAAGGCTATTGCCGCAGGGTGAAAGAGGCCGAAGCAGAGGGAATGAAGCGTCTGGGCCAGGATGATCCCGGCCTTGAAAGGAAAGCAGGCGTAGAGCAGCATTCGCAGGATCAGCGCCGCGGTAGAGGCCGCCAGGCAATTAAAAGCCCCGAAACGGTTGATAATACGCCGGGAAAGGAACATAAAGGGGACTTCCGACATACTTGCCAGCGCCCACATGAGGCCCACGGCGTCCCATTGCAGGGATTCTGTCAGATAAAGGGAGAAGAAGCCGTAAACCGAAGACATGCCCAGGCGGTTCAAGGCCATGATGATCAGGCCGGCGGCGAGCATCGCAGACCAGATTTTCCGCGTGCCCCTGGCCGCGTCTTGTGGCTCCTGCCTGTTCACCCGGGCGCTTGTTTCCCGGCGGCGGGTTTTTTCATACTTTTGGGGAATAAAAATAATCGAGATTATCGAAAAAAGGGTAGTAATGACTATCCAAAGGGCGATGTTGATCGGGGTGTTTACCGGCAGTATCAGGGCGGCCTGGAAAAAGAGGGTCATAAAGATGAAACTGACAGACCCGGCAGTTCTGATTTTGCCGTAGTCCCCGGTTTTACCGATTGCGATAGTAGTCACCGCTTCCAGGAGGGGCAGGGCGGACCGGAACCCCAGCCCCAGTATCAGGGCGAACAGGGCGGAAAGAACGGGGTCCCTGAACAGCGCCAGGGGCAGGGCGGCGGCGAGTACCAGCCCATTGGTGATGAGCAGCCCCGGTTTATAGCGGCCTATTTTGTCCGCAAAGTGCCCTAAGATAAAAGGCCCAAGGACGCCCGCCCCCTCGAAGACCCCCAGAAGTATGCCTATCATGAAGGGACCATAACCCAGTCCCCGAAACAGGATAGCGATATAGGGCGAAATAACCGCAAAGACGATATAAAAGAAGAAGAAAGGCGCCGCCATGTACATATTGTTATTCTAACCTAATCGTTTTGCAGGACCAATACTATTCCCCGGACTCGGCCCTGGGCGTCCCGGGATTCGTTCTTTTTGAATCTGAAGAAGCCTGAATAGTCCCGGCAAAAAGAATGTCGAAGGCTTCGCAGGCAGTTTCCACAAAATCGGCCCGGATGGATTTGGTGATTTCCTTGTCCAGTTCCGCCCAATCTTCCCGGTTGTCCGCCGGGAGAAGAACCCGCTCCATACCGTTCCTGATGGCGGCCAGCAGCTTTTCCTTGAGCCCCCCTATAGGCAGGATACGTCCGGTCAGGGTGAGTTCCCCGGTCATGGCAATAGCCGGTCGGGGAGGCATGGCGCAGAGAGTGGAGAGAAAGGACGCCGCCAGGGCTATACCCGCCGAAGGGCCGTCCTTGGGGATGGCGCCTTCGGGAACGTGGATATGAAAATCCGTTTTTCCGATGTTTTTAATCCTAAAGGCGTAACGGGGCTCTATACTCCGCAGGTAGGAGAGGGCGATACGGGCGCTTTCCTTCATCACATCCCCCAGGTTCCCGGTCATGATGAGCTCGCCGCTTCCTTCAAAGGCGATGGTTTCTACCGGCAGTATGGCGCCTCCGGTTTCGGTCCAAGCCAAACCATAAGAGACGCCGATTCTGGCTTCCGCATACACTACATCTTTCTTATACTTGCGCCGGCCCAGCAGTTTTTCCAGGCTTTCCCGGCGGACGGTCTTTCTGTAAGAGGCGACGGGTTTATCCGGGTTCTGCCCATAATCTTTTTGAACGGCGTCCCTGGCTATGCGCCTGACGCACCGGGCAATCTCCCGCTCCAGCCCCCGGACCCCGGATTCCATGGTCCAATGCCTGATGATGTCCAGAATGGCCTCGTCCGCAAAGGTGATTTTGGCGTTTCCCAGGCCGTTCTCCTCAAGCTCCTTGGGGATAAGAAAATGCCGGGCAATGGCGAGCTTTTCCTGTTCCCCGTATCCGGGAATCTCGATGATCTCCATCCTGTCCAGGAGAGGGTAGGGGACAGTATGCAGAGAATTGGCAGTGGCGATGAAAAGCACTTTGGACAGATCGTAGGGAACTTCCATGTAGTGATCGGTAAAGGTCGAATTCTGCTCCGGGTCCAGAACCTCAAGAAGCGCCGATGCCGGATCGCCCCGGAAATCGCTTGAAAGTTTGTCGATTTCGTCCAGCAGGAACACCGGGTTTATCGTTCCGGCCTTGCGCATGGACTGGATGATCTTTCCCGGCAGAGCGCCCACATAGGTTTTCCGGTGTCCCCGTATCTCCGCCTCGTCCCGCACGCCCCCCAGGGAAATCCTGATGAAGCGCCGCCCCAGGGCCCGGGCCACGGACTTCCCCAGGCTGGTCTTCCCCGTTCCCGGGGGACCGACGAAACAGAGGATAGGCCCCCTGATCCCCGCCGCCCCCTGTACCCGGGCGATAAGCTCCCTGACGGCGATGAACTCCAGAATACGCTCCTTGGCCTTGTGCATATCGAAGTGGTCTTCGTTGAGAACCTTCTTCGCCAGCGCCAGATCCCCGGAATCCGGGCTGAATTCGCTCCAGGGGAGGTCGGCTATCCATTCCAGATACCCCCGATGTACCCCCGCTTCCGGGGAAAAAGGCTGGAGTTTCCTGAGCCGCGAAAGTTCCTTTTGGGCCTTGAGAAGTATCTCCTCCGGAGGGTTTCTGCCGGCAACGGCTTTTTCCAGATCGGCGAATTCATCCTCCCCGGAAGCCGTCCCCAGTTCTTTGTTAATTTCCTTGAGCTGTTCCTGGAGGATATATTCCCGCTGGTTTTTTTCCATCCGGCTTTTGACTTTTCCGCTGATGTTTTTCTGTATGCCGAAGATTTCATTTTCCATTTCCAGCATTTCAAGAATTTTTTCCAGCCGTTCCGCCGTATCCCCTATGCGTAAAAGCTCTACCTTTTGTTCGGGCTTGACAGAAACAGTGTTCCCGATAAGATTCCCAAGCCGTTCAGGGCTTTCGGTCTTTTCTACAGCCGTCAGGGTTTCTGTACTCACTTTTTTGGAGAATTCCGCGTATTGAACGAAAGATCCCTGCACTGCCCGGACCAGGGCGGCGATTGCGGGATCTTCCATGTCCCCGGGACCGGTACAGGCAATGGGTTCGATTCTCACCGTCTGGTAGTTTTGCTGTTCCATAACGGAAAGGATGGCCGCCCGGTATTCACCCTGGAGTACTACCCGGTAGGTGTTGTCCGGCAGCTTCAGATGCTGAATGATGCGTACCACCGTTCCTACCGGGTAGGTTTCGCCAAAGAAACCGGAAGTTTCTATGCTGTCCTCCCCGGCGCTCTTTGCCCGGAATCTGCCGCCGCCGCTTTTGTATCCCTTTTTTACCGGCGTCTTGACCAGGATGTCTGCGAATCCTTTGCCCCTCGCCCCGGAGAAGGCTTCCCCGGAGGAAGGTTTGAGGCAAACGGCAAAGAGCCTGAAATCGCCCCGGGTCAGGGCCGCATCTACCGCGGCAATCCCTGACTTGTAGGTAACGAATATGGGGATAACTGTCTGGGGAAACAAAACCAGTTCCCTCAGAGGGAGCAGGGGCAATACTTCAATTTGAGATTCGTCTTTCAGAATCGATGAGAATAAAGAAATCCCCGGGATTTTTGAGGCTCTAAAGAGTTTTGAACCCCGGTTAAATTTCATGCACTCTTCTGAATTGAATGGATCTCGGGAGGATCGGATTTTTCTACTACATCCTGAGTGATAACCACCCGCTTCTCTCCTTTCATGGAGGGAATATCAAACATGATGTCCGTCATAAGCCGTTCCACAATGGCCCGCAGTCCCCGGGCGCCGGTTTTCTGCTTGATAGCGGTATCCGCAATAGCGTCGATGGCCCCATCGGTGAATTCCAGCTTAACATCGTCTATGGCAAGGGAAGCCTGGTATTGTTTGACTATGGCGTTCTTAGGCTCCGTGATGATCCGCTTGAGCTCGTCCCGGTTCAGTTCTTCAAGGCAAACCGTAATGGGAAGGCGGCCTATGAACTCGGGGATCATGCCGAAGTGGATGAGATCGTCCGGGTGGAGTGACGTGTAAAGCTCTTTGAGGCTCCGGTTCTTGTTGTCCCGAATGTCCGCGCCAAAGCCCATAGGGTGCTGTACCACCCGCTTTTCGATGAACTTGTCCAGGCCCACGAAAGCGCCGCCGCAGATAAAAAGGATGTCCGTAGTGTCGATACGGATCATCTCCTGGTTGGGGTGCTTCCGCCCGCCCTGGGGCGGCACTGAAGCGATAGTACCCTCAATGATCTTGAGGAGGGCCTGCTGTACCCCCTCGCCGGACACATCCCGGGTAATGGAAACGTTCTCCCCCTTCCGGGCTATCTTGTCGATCTCGTCGATGTAGACTATGCCCCGTTCCGCTGCGGCGACATTGCTCCCCGCATTTTGAATGAGCTTGAGGAGTATGTTTTCCACATCCTCCCCCACATATCCGGCCTCGGTCAGGGTAGTGGCGTCCACGATGGCAAAGGGGACTTTGAGTTTCTTTGCCAGGGTCTTGGCCAGAAGGGTTTTTCCCGTTCCGGTGGGACCCACCAGAAGGACATTGGATTTTTCTATTTCTACATCATCCGGTTCCCGGGCGGGATTGGCAATGCGTTTGTAATGATTGTACACCGCCACGGACAGGGCCTTTTTTGCGTCGTCCTGGCCTATAATAAACATATCAAGATACGCCTTGATTTCCCGGGGGGTGGGGATGTCGCCGGTAAACTGAGTGGAAAGATCGTGATCCTCTTCGACCAAAATCTTCCGGCATACTTCCACACATTCATCGCAGATAAATACATCATTAGGTCCGGCTATAAGGCGTCTGGCCATGTCAGCGCTTTTGCCGCAGAAGGAGCAGGCCCGTTCAGTCCCTCCTAAACCGTTACGCAGTTTTGCCATTTTTTTCCCTCGTAAGTACCCTGTCCGCTACGCCGTAAGCAACCGCTTCGGCGGCGGGCATATAGAAATCCCGTTCCATGTCCTGGGCGATAGTTTCCGTATCCTTACCCGTATGCATGGCGAAATAATCAATGGTCATCTTTTTAAGACGGATGATTTCCTTAGCCTGTATGCCTATGTCCCGGGCCTGCCCTTGAGCGCCGCCCCAGGGCTGGTGGATGAGCACTCTGGAGGAAGGCAGCACAAACCGTTTCCCCGCCGTACCCGCGGTAAGGATCAGCGCCGCCATGCTGGCCGCCTGCCCCAAGCAGATAGTCTGGACATCGCACTTTACGTACCGCATGGTATCGTAAATGGCAAGCCCCGCAGTTACCGACCCCCCGGGAGAATTGATATACAAGTTGATGTCCTTTTCGGTATCCTGGCCGTCCAAAAAGAGGAGCTGGGCCACTATCAGATCTGCGGTAAGGTCAGTAATCTCCCCATCCAGAAAAACTATCCTATCTTTGAGGAGGCGGGAATAAATGTCATACGAACGCTCACCAACGCCGGTCTGCTCAACCACAATCGGCACAAGGGAATTCATTTTTTCAGTCATGTATACAATTTAACCATTATTTGATACCAGGTCCAGGTATTTCGTATGGTTCCCCTTTTTTATCGTATTTTCCGACAACAAAAGATCAAAAAACTTCCGTTCTTTTATTTGTTCTTTAAGATATTCCCCCATCTGCTCGGATTCATAATATTTTTTTAATTCATCTGCCGGTATGTTGGCGCCCCTGGATTGGGCTTCAAATTCTTTCTCAATATCTTCGTCGCTGACCTCAAAACCCAGTTCGTTTATGAGTGTTTCCACGATGAGCCTGCTTTGAAGGACCTTGACGGCTTCCGGACGCCACCCTTCAAAGAGAGAACCCTTGGACCCGCCGGTTTTCTCCATATTTTTCGCGAGTACATCCGGAGCCGTCTTAAACTGCCGGGCCAGGTTCTGCCACTGGTTTTCCAGTTCAACCAGGATCATGGATTCAGGAACATCCACCGGGGTACTCTCCCGAATCTTTTCAAGGAGCTTGCTGATGGCGATATCCCTCAGTTTCTTTTCCACATTCCAGGTAAGCCGTTCCTTGATGCTGTTTTTGAGGTCCTCCAAGGTTGTGAACTTTTCATCCACATCTTGGGCCAGATCGTCGTCCAGCTCCGGAAGCTGCTTCTCTTTCAGTGCATTAAGAGTCACCCGTATCTTCCTGGTCTTTCCCGCGAGGTCCTTGTCCTCAAAATCTTCGGGATACGACTTGTCGATATCCCTGGTTTCTCCCTTTTTCATCCCCAGGATTTCATCATCGAACTTAAAGATGTTATATCCTGTTCCCAGGGTAAAAACGAAATCCTGCCGCTCAGTACCGGGAATAATCTCCCCCGCATCGGAAATTTCCGCATAATTCACCGTAACCACGTCGCCTTTGGCCGCCGCCGCATCATCGCTCTTATCCAGGACGATGGCGTTCCGTTCCCTGATGGCCTGTAACTCCCTATCCAAGTCTTCCCCGGCAACCTCCACATCCGGCGTTTCAACCTCAAGGCCCTTCCAGGGACCCACCGTGATCTGCGGAAAAATATCGTAGACTATGGAGAACGCCAGGTCCGTATCAATGTCCAGTTTCAGGTCCTCATCCTTGAGCTGAGGGGTGGAATAGGGGAGGGGCCGGTTTTCTTTTGGGAAGGATTCATCTTCGAAAATTGTAGAGATTGCCTTTTCAACGACTTTCTCCAGGGTTTCCCTCTTAAAAGCATCGCCGAATTTCCTGGTCAGTATATCCCTGGGGATCTTTCCCTTCCTGAAACCAGGGATTTGCATGGTTTTACCGTATTTGGTGATAAGCTCGTCGTATTCAGAACGGATATCATCTTTGTTGATGGTAAGGGTAAGCTGCAACGCCGAATGTTCAAGCTGCTTGAATTCTTTTGTTACGGTCACTTGTTTCCTCTTTAATTATAGTGTTTTTTTCAACCTAAGCGGGAAACGGGAGTCGGACCCGCGACATCCACCTTGGCAAGGTGGCGCTCTACCACTGAGCTATTCCCGCATGTTACGCGCAAGAGAAGGCCGCTTTTGCAAGTCTTATCTCTTGC
>JAISOQ010000106.1 GCA_031275515.1 Treponema sp.
TGGCTTTTCCCAAGAGGTTGGAAGCTATCCGGGGGAAACAGACGGCAGCCGTCTTCCGCTGGACAGTAACCGCCTTCTGCTGCATACGGATAGTTTTTTTTCCAAAACCTGGTATCAATGGGGGGACGGGACGCCGGCGCCATACAAAGATGTGTTGGCGCATATTGCGGCGGTTCCTGAAAATAAATCTCTGGCGCAACAGGAAAAAATATGGCGGGGCGTAACTTATACGACGGCGGGCCTGTTCCTGGCGTCATTCGCCGGTACGGCGGTTTATAGTATCGGTGATTTTAATGAGCCGCGGATTTTCGGCGCCTGTTTGTATACAAGAATATTCAGTTTTCTTTTTTCCATCGCGGCCGGAGATATAGCCAACATAAAATTACAGAGCGCGGTGGATCGTTACAACCTGAGCATTGGACTTGGCCGATAATTTGGTCAGACTTCACCAAGACGCATCCACCAAACGACCGCCCCCCCTTTAGCGGCTATTCGTGAAAATCCGCGGATAAATTCTTCTGTACCCGGAAATCATCGAAAATCTTATTAAGGCGAATGGCCGGGACGCAAAGACTCCTGGCCCGGCGGCTACAGGCGGCGCTTCCACTCCCGAATCACCGCGGTAAAGGCATCCCCGTATTTTTCCATCTTGAGGGACCCGACCCCGGAAACGTCCAGGAACTGTTCAGAAGTTTCCGGCATTTTCCGGCACATATCCCGCAGCGAGGCGTCGGAAAAAATGATGTAGGCGGGAACCCGCTTTTCCTGGGCCAGACGCGCCCGCAGTTCCCTGAGCTTTTCCAGAAGCCCTTCCGCGGCGGCGTAATCCGGGGCGGCGGAGTTAATAGTGGAATCGCCGATGGAACCGGTTCCCCTGCCGGCGGGCCTGCCGGACCGGACGGCCCGGCTGCCGCGTCCGGCTTCCGGCGCTGCAAAGGCGTCCTCTTCCGGTAAATCCAGCGGCGCGCTGCGCTTCGTTTCCTGGGGGAGCATCATGGACAGAGGCTTTTTGTCGAAAATGACCTCCCTCGATCTTTCCGTCAGGCCCACCACCGGGTATTCATCCCCGGCGACGGCAAGATACTGCTGATCAACCAGGTAGTCCAGGATCGTCCTGACCCGATGGGCGTCCATGTCCGCCATGATGCCGTAGGTAGTCAACCTGTCCAAGGCGAAAGACCGGATCTTCTCGTTCTTGCTGCCCCGGAGTATGTTTATCACCATAGTTTTTCCGAACTTGCGCCCCGTGCGTTCCAGGCGGTACACGCAGGAGACGATCTTCTGGGCCGGGATGGTGATGTCTGTGGTCTTGAAGACCGTGTTGCAGTTGGAACAGCGTCCGCAGTAGTTGGGGGCGGTCTCGCCAAAATAACCGAGGAGCCGGGAACGCAGGCAGTCCGAGGTAGTGGCGTAGAAAGTCATGGCCTTGAGAAGTTCCAGATTATGGGCAATCAGGGCTTCGTCCCGGTCTTCCTCTTCTTCCTGGCTGTTGGTAATCAGGAACGTGTTGATCCGTACGTCCTGGGGACTGTAGAGGAGGATGCAGTCCGCAGGGCTGCCGTCCCGTCCCGCCCGCCCCGCTTCCTGATAGTAGCTTTCAATATTCTTGGGCATGTTATAATGAATGACGAAGGCCACATTGGACTTGTCTATGCCCATGCCGAAGGCGTTGGTGGCCACCATGATGGTCTTGCGGTCGTAGATGAAGTCGTCCTGGTTCCGCCGCCGTTCTTCGTCCTCCAGTCCCGCGTGATACCGGATGGAGGCAAACCCCCGGGAGGCGAGGGTTTGACATATCTCATCCACGGTTTTCCGGGTGGAACAGTAGATAATGCCGCTCTTGTCCCGCCGGGTTTTCAGGCAGTCCATAAGGGCCGTATACTTGTCCCGGGGCTTCTGCACCTCAAAATAGAGGTTTTCCCGGTTAAAGCCCGTAGTGAGGGTAAAAGGCTCTTGCAGATTCAGAATCCTGATAATGTCTTCCCGCACCTTGCCGGTAGCGGTGGCGGTAAAAGCGGCGGCAACAGGCCGCGGGGCAAGCTGCCGGATAAATTCCGTTATTTGCAGGTAACTGGGCCTAAAGTCGTGGCCCCACTGGGATACGCAATGGGCCTCATCTATCACTACCATAGCGATATGCCGGGCTTCCGTAAGGGCGGAAGGCAAACCCCGCTGAAGCCGCTCCGGGGCAATGTAAAGGATTTTGTATTCCTCCCGGACAGCGCGGGAGATGGTTTCCGCGTATTCTCCGGAACTCAGGGAACTGTTAAGGAAGGCCGCGGGAATACCGGCGTCATGGAGGGCGTTTACCTGATCCTTCATCAACGAGATGAGGGGGGAGATGACCACCGTAAGGCCGTCAAGGAGCAGAGCCGGAATCTGGTAACAGAGGGACTTCCCCGCGCCGGTAGGCATGATGGCCAGGACATCCTGGCCTGAAAGGAGGGCGTCTATGACCTCTTCCTGTCCGGGGCGGAAACCCATGTACCCGAAGTGGGTTTTCAGGATAGCAAATTTTTCCTGCATGGATTATTGTATACTACAAAATGGAGGGTATTGTCATGAGAAAAAGCCGTTTGTTCGTCATTTTAGCGTTGTGTTCCGGCGCGCTCTGGGCGGAGCCTGATATAACCGGGTCTACCGATTTAAGCCTCGCCCTTTCCTCCCTGCCGGAGGCCCAGCTTGCCCTTACCCAAAGCTTTGTCTTTCCCGTTCTTCAAGGAGACCATTTTCTTTTTTCGGGGAACAATCTTACAAGCAGCTTCACCTTCAATGTCAGCCCCCTGTCCATGAACGCCGGAGCGGAAGCCGTTCTGACCCCCATCGCCCTGGCCCAGATCAAGGCGGGCGCCCAGGGAGGGTCGGGCTGGAACATTCCGGGCCTGGGCAACGGCCTGGCGATTAACAAGCGCGGGACGGACAGCGCAGGTTCTTTTAACGACCGCACCGGGTCTCCCTTTGAGGGGCTGGTCTGGAAGGTCTACGGCGGCGGGGTTCTCCAGTTTGACCTTGCGGCAGTCCTGCCCGGTGACTGGAACCACCTGCTGTTCCAGGTCTATCAGGAAGTGAATTACCGGGCCAATACTGCGGCGGCGGCCAATGAACTATGGGAATACGAAGCCGATGGCGGGCTGCTCAGGAACGGGCTGAACTATTACGCCAGTTACGTGATCGGTTACCAGCTTCCCGTGTCCCGGTTCCTGAATTTGGTCGGCTTTATGGGGGAAATGGAACTGAAACTGCGGGACGATCTGGATGCCCCCGGCGATTCAGGGTACGACAAGCCCGACTGGAAACTTTCCGCCCTTTACAACACCGGGATAACCGAAAAATTCGGCATAACCTTCATCCTGCAATTAAGAACCGTCCCGCACTACACCGATGACACGGGGAAGCGCTACTATTTGGACCGGAAACTCGACGGCGAAACGCCGGTTTTGTTTAAATTTTACCGGGCTGCGGCGATTCTTTCCTGGAAACTGCGCTAAAGCCCCGGGGCGGGGCGAAAGGGCATCTGATTTTCCTCCGGCTGTCTTTTCCGTCCGGTCAGGTTTTACATGGGGCAATGCGCCTGGTTGATATGATGAGTAGAAAAAATTATACTTCTCCAGGCTTCACAAAGAACCTTCCCGGGGCATACCCGCATGAAGTCTTATTTTTAAGGAGAAAGCATGATGAAACGAGTGGTTATGTTCGGGTTTTGCGCGCTGCTTGCGCTCAACAGTGTGTTTGCCGGCGCTAAGCAGGAGGCCCCTGGGGCGGACGCTTCCCTCCAGAACGTCCTGGCTAAGAAAAAATTGATCCTTGGCCTGGATGATTCATTTCCCCCTATGGGGTTCCGCAATGAATCCAATGAAATCGTTGGGTACGATGTGGATCTGGCCAGGGAAGTCGCTTCCCGGATGGGAATAGCGCTGGCGCTTCAGCATATTGACTGGAATGCCAAGGAACAGGAACTGAATACCGGGGAAATTGACTGCATTTGGAATGGATTTACCATCACCGAAGATCGAAAGGCAGCCCTTACCTTCACGAAGCCCTATTTGAAGAACGCCCAGGTGATCGTGGTCAAGGCTGATGCGCCCTATGCCAGGCTTCACGATCTGGCGGGAAAAACCGCAGGGCTTCAGGCAGGTTCATCCGCCGTGGAGGCTTTGAACGAAGCCGCGGCATTAAAGGCCGGTCTCAAAGAGGTGGTTGAATACAAAGAAAACCTGACTGCTTTGATGGACCTGGAAGTAGGCGGGGTGGACGCCGTCATCATGGATATGGTGGTGGCCCACGATAATATTAACCGTTCAGGAAAAGCCTTCCGCATTTTGGAAGAAACCCTTGCCCCGGAAGAATTTGGCATCGGATTCAGAAAAGGCGATCTGGCCCTGGCGAATAAGGTCTGGGAAACCCTGGAAGTCATGGCCAAAGATGGAACTGTGAGCCGCCTTACGGAGAAATGGTTCGGCGCGGATATTTCCATTATTGGTAAATAGGGGCAGCCATGATTCAACTGCTGGGGATCATGCTCCAGGGAGCGGTAATCTCGCTGGAGGTGTTTTCTCTTACCCTGCTTTTTTCCCTGCCCTTGGCGATGCCCCTGGCATTTGGACGGATGTCCAGGCATAAGGTGGTTCGGTGGCTCATTAATGGGTATTTGTTAATCATGCGGGGAACCCCGTTGATCTTGCAGCTTATCTTTATTTATTTTGCCCCCAAGTACCTCTATAAAGCCCTCCATAACCGGTTTGGCACGGTCTTGCTTTCCCCGGAATTCTGGCTGTTCCTCCGGTTTGTGTTGTCTTATGACCGTTTTATCGCGGTTATCATCGCCTTTGTGCTGAACTATGCGGCGTATTTTGCAGAAATCTACCGGGGCGGGATAGAATCCATCCCCAAAGGCCAGTATGAAGCCTCCAAGGTACTGGGATTTACCCCTTCCCAGACTTTTGGGAGGATCATCCTGCCCCAGGTTATTAAGCGGATCTTACCTGCCACGGGAAACGAGGTGATCACCCTGGTTAAGGACACCGCGCTGGCCCAAACTATCGGCGTGGCGGAGCTGTTCCATGCAGCCCAAAACGCCTCGGCCCGGGAATTTTCCACCTTGCCGATTTTTATCGCGGGGGTGTTCTATTTTATTATGAACTGGGTGGTTTCTTTGACCTTCACCTGGTATGAAAAGAAGCTTACCTATTATGAATAGAGGCGGTATCGGTGAAACCCATGATAGTAATTTGGACAAGCCCAAGGAATAAACCGGCATGGAAGTAATCAAGGTTGCGGGGGTTTCTAAATCCTTTGGGAATCTCCCGGTATTACAGCGCCTATCCTTTACCGTAGCCCAAGGTGAAGTGGTGGCCATCATTGGGCCCTCAGGATCAGGGAAGTCCACCCTGCTCAGGGCCATTACCCATCTTGAATTGATTGATCAGGGCAGCATTACCTTGGCCGGTTCGGTCATGGTCCAGGACGGGGTTTATGCTCCGGCTCCGGTACTCCGCCGGGTATGCCTCAAGGTCGGACTGGTGTTTCAGAACTTCAACTTGTTCCCTCACTTCTCGGTTCTTAGGAATATCACCGAGGCCCAGGTTCACGTATTGCGCCGGACCAAAAGCGCAGCTGAAGCCAGGGCGCGGAACCTTCTGGAAAAGATGGGGCTCCCGGAAAAAGCTGACGCCTACCCCTGCGCCTTATCCGGGGGGCAGCAGCAGCGGGTTTCCATTGCCCGGGCCCTTGCCTTGGACCCGGAGGTCCTGTTCTTTGACGAACCCACCAGCGCGCTGGACCCGGAACTGACCGGGGAGATCCTCAGGGTAATCCGGGCTCTGGCAGCGGAAAAGATGACCATGGTTATTGTTACCCATGAAATGGCCTTTGCCCGGGATGTGGCTGACCGGGTGCTGTTCATGGATGGAGGGGTCTTCATTGAATCAGGCCCTGCAGCGGAGATCATCGACCATCCGCAGCACGAACGGACCAGGGCTTTTTTGAAACGGATAAACCGGTGAAGTGAGCCGCGAGGGGGTTGTAAAACCGGTATGGTATAGGTCCGGGTATAGTACCAAGGTCAGTCCTTGGGTGTAGGGATACCGGTAAACGGGCCCTCCAGCACCTTGGGATTGGCCAATAGTACCCGGTCCAGGACATAGCCCATGAGCGGCATACCCCTCATCTATCCTTCCGGTTTTGCAGGTCCTCTTCTTTTTTCTCAATAACCTGCTTGATTGAAGCGATTTCCTCGAGAATTGCTTTGATTTTGGGGGTCTCACTGGTGATACACGCTGCCTTCTGGGTAACTAACGCCTCGTACACTTCAAGGCCGAGGCTATCGATCAACTTGAGGGTCTGCCCTTTAAGCTGCTTGATTTCTATGACCAAGACCCCCTGCTCCCCGAGATCTTGCGCCTTGGCGCCGGCTTTATTCATCAATTCTTTGGAAGCTTGAAGCCCCTTTTCGCTCCAATCTTGAGCTTTAGCGCCGGCTTTGGAGGCAATTTTTTTTACTTTCTCAAAATTCATGTGTCTTTCTCCCTGAATGAGCGTACCCTATCGTATGGCCTAAGGTAGGGCGGCTTGATAGGCATGTGTTTTTATTCATAGGCTATATATGCTGAATAATCAAGATCATTTTCCAACATTTTTTCTCTTTTTTCTCTTTTTTCTATAAGCGGCTTTCCCAAAACCCAGCGGGTCAGCGCGAAAGTCCATGAGGTTTGGGACAGCCCCTAGGGGAACATAAATAAGGCTATGGCCTGAAGAAAAAAAGCCCTGGCCTGAAGAATTAAAGCCGTGGCCTAAAGCATTAAAGCCGTGGCTTAAAGAACTAAAGCCGTGGCCTAAAGCATTAAAGCCGTGGCCTAAAGCATTAAAGCCGTGGCCTAAAGCATTAAAGCCGTGGCCTAAAGAAAAAAAGCCCTGGCCTAAAGCATTAAAGCCGCGGCCTGAAGAAAAAAAGCCCTGGCCTGAAGAATTAAAGCCGTGGCCTAAAGCATTAAAGCCGTGGCTTAAAGAACTAAAGCCCTGGCCTG
>JAISOQ010000124.1 GCA_031275515.1 Treponema sp.
CAAAGGCCGCCCCTCATTGCGGCGGAGGTAGGAAAAGGAGCGGGCCATGAACCGGGCGCCAAAGTCTTTGAAAGCCGCAGTGGGGCCGTGGAAAAGCTCTAACACCAGCCGGTCGCCGGCTTCTACCAGCGGGGCGGTGAAGGGATATGCCGAAAGGATCATATCCTCCAAAACTGAGCCGGGTATTTCGGGAACTACATAAGGCCTGATAGTTTCAACAGCGATGTCATGAAAATCCATGGTCCCCAAGGAGGAACGCACTGACGGGGAGTATTGGGGAATCTCTTCGGGGACAAAAAGGCCGCCATCCGGAGCAAGGCCGGTAAGGGCCGCCGCCGCGAAGCTGACCGGCCCGGATCGGCTCCTGGTACTGTAATAACGCATAACTACCTCGACTCTGTGGATATTGTTATACCGTACCCGACTTTGAAGATAAACGCCAGTACCTCCAGCTGGGATTGTTTTTTACAAGGTGTCAATAACGAACGATTCGTTCACCCCTTAAAGGCCCTAATTCACGGGCGAAACGTTCATCCCCCCGGCACGTTCCGGGACTTTGACGCCGGCAAAAGATGGAACTATTGATTGAACTCCATGATGAAACGAGGGAGGGCGGCGTTGGCCTGTTCCATAATGGCAATACCGTTGAGAGCGAACCAGACGGGCAGACGGCTTTGCAGGGTTTCCCGCAGACCTTCAATACGTCCCTTAACTTGCGGGCTTCCTGCGGGAATAAGAGCGCAGCTGGACTTTACCCCGTTGGGTAGACATCATTAAGCGGCTTGCCCTGAATTAAACATATAGGGCGCCACATAGCCAAGCGCCGAATGCATACGAACTATGCCTCAAGATACATGAACACCGATTGCCTGACCTCCCCTGCCGAATGACTGCCGTCCAGCGTTTTGAAAATGATTCGGCACAGGCGTTATCCCGGCAATTCCCTTCCCGGCTCATACTCTGACGAACCGAAGGACACCCTTCCTGGAGCCGAACCCGAAAGGCTTTCGCCTAATACTGTACCCCCCGCAGACCCTCCCGGACCGGGCCCTTGGCAAAGGCCATTTCCAGAGCGGCAATGGCCGTATGAACGGTCTCCATATCGTCACTGAAGGCCCGGCCAATGATCTTCCGGTCAAAAAGGTCAAGAACCACCGTCAGATACACCCAGTCTCCTTGGGTACGCAGGCAGATAATGTCAGAGACCCATTTCTCCCCGCCCCCTTCGGCATGAAACGCACGGTTCAGGATGTTTTCGCAGACCGGTAACCCGTGATTCGATCTGGTCCCGGGATGAACTTCCGCCTCCCCCAGGCGTTTAAGCCGTACTCCCGCATCAATCGGGCCGCTTTCTTGCGGCTTACCCGCTTCCCCTGGTCCCGGCGTAACTTTTCTTTCGTCCGTGGACTGCCATATCGATAGTGATGCTCCTGGACAATACGGCGGCGTATCAGCTCTGCCAGTTCCGCATCGGTTTTCCTCTCCTGTTATAGTCCCCGCTTATCTTTGTATCTACCAGATGGGGTAAGATCCAAGGTCACGGGCATTTACGGTATATACGGAGGAGGGGGTAAAATTTTCGGATTACTTTGAGGGTCTGGGAGAAGGGGAAAGCGGGGGATGAATACCGTCCGCTGCGGATATGCGCGCGGCGAAAGAGTGAAGAAGAGGAGGAGGGCCGGAAGCGCCTGGAGGAGACGGAGAGTGCGGCCCGGATAACGGAATTATACCGGATGAGATGGGAGATAGAGCAAGTGTTCAAACGGTTAAAATCTATATTTCACTATAAAACAGATACCCTCGAAGCTGGAGAACATGGGGAGGGCGTGGTTTTACGGGAAATTGTTGCTAGCGGCGCATTGCGAAAGGGTAGTGAACAAAGGGCGTTTTCCCCCTTTTTTATATGCCCCGGCCCCAATGCGCGGCATTGACATAAACCGGATAGGGGCATAAGCTGTTAACTATGAATCTTTCAACATATACGGTTAAACCCAAGCTTCCTGATTCCTTAAAGCCATTGGAAGAGATTGCGCGGAATCTCTGGCTTTCCTGGAATTTTGATGCCGTCGAGCTTTTTATTCGTTTGGATTATGACGCGTGGTTCCAATCCCAACAGAGTCCGGTCCGGATCTTAGGCATGGTAAGTCAGGAACGGCTTGCGGAGGTCGCCCAGGATGATTCGTATTTAGCGGCCCTGAAAGAGGTTTATGAACGATTCCTAAAGTACAAGAAAGGCGAAACCTGGTATCGGGGTTCCAAAAAAGAAGTAGTGGCCTATTTTTCTATGGAATATGGTATGGATGTTTCCCTGCCCATCTATTCCGGAGGTTTGGGCATGCTTTCCGGGGATCACATGAAGACCTCTTCTGATATGGGGCTGCCCTTGGTGGGCATAGGGCTTCTGTACCGGCAGGGCTACTTCCGTCAGTACCTTAACGCCGATGGGTTCCAGCAGGAAAGTTACCCCGAAAACGACTGGTACAACATGCCGGTAGAGCTGAGAACCGATAAATCGGGGGAGCCCATAAAAATATCCGTGGATTTGGCAGGGCGGCAGGCCGTGGCCCAGGTATGGGAAGTCAAGGTCGGACGTTCTTCCCTCTACCTTCTGGATACCAACATCGAAGATAATCCCCAGGATTTCCGCAATATTACCTCGGCGCTTTACGGCGGGGACAAGGAAACCCGTATTCAGCAGGAGATCCTTTTGGGAATAGGGGGAATCCGGGCGCTACGGGCCTTGGGGATTAACCCCGCGGCGACTCACATGAACGAGGGCCATGCGGCTTTCCTGGGCCTGGAACGGATACGGGAAATCATGACCGAACGGAGCTTTACCTTTGAAGAAGCCAGGGAAGCGGTGTGGGCCACCAACATCTTTACCACCCATACCCCGGTTCCTGCGGGGAACGAGCGGTTTGACATCGCCCTCATGGAAAAATATTTCCAGCCCTGGAGTCATATTTTAGGAATTTCCTGGTACGATTTCCTCAGCCTGGGCCGGGAGCGTCCCTACGACGATCACGAAAGTTTCTGTATGACTATCCTGGCGCTGAAACTGGCGGCCTATGCCAACGGTGTTTCCGCCCTTCACGGCGATGTTTCCCGGAAGATGTGGAAGGGCCTTTGGCCTGGCCTTCCCCTGGATGAAATTCCTATCGGGCATGTGACCAACGGGGTCCACCCCCGGACCTGGGTATCTAACAATATGATCGATCTTCTGGACCGGTATTTCGGCCCTCATTTCTACGATGAACCGACGGATCTGGCTATATGGGACCGGATGGACCGGATTTCCGACGAAGAACTCTGGCGTACCCATGAACGCCGCCGGGAACGGCTCGTGGCCTTTGCCCGGCAGCGTATCAGGGAAAACCTGAAGCGCAACGGCGCGGTGGAACGCCGCATCCAGCAGGCCGAAGACGCCCTGTCGCCTTATGCCCTGACCCTGGCCTTTGCCCGGCGTTTCGCCACTTACAAGCGGGGGAACCTCCTTCTCCGGGACCCGGAACGGCTGATCCGGCTCCTGAAAGACCAGGATCGGCCCATTCAGCTCATCTTCGCCGGGAAAGCCCATCCTATGGACATGCCGGGTAAGGAACTCATCAAGAGCATCATCCATTTTGCCGAGCAGTACGAAGTAGAAAGCCGCATCATCTTCCTGGAAAATTATGACATGGCTATGGGCCGTTATCTTACTGCGGGGGCGGATCTGTGGCTCAATACCCCCCGGCGGCCTTTGGAAGCCTCCGGCACCAGCGGAATGAAAGCCTCCATGAACGGGGTGCTTAACTGTTCCGTCCTGGACGGCTGGTGGGCCGAGGCTTACGATCCGGAAGTCGGCTGGGCCATAGGCCGGGGCGAAGAATACGAGGACACCAACCTCCAGGACGAGGTTGAAAGCAAGGCCCTCTACGACCTTCTGGAACGGGAAATCATTCCCCTCTTTTATCAGCGGGGCAGGGACGGCCTTCCCCGTGAATGGATCCGGCGGATGAAGCGTTGTATGCAGGCTATAGGGCAGTCCATGTCCAGCCATCGTATGCTCATGGATTATTCCAACTCGTTCTATCTCCCGGCCCTTGAGAACTACCGCCGTATGACCAAAGACGGTTATGCCGAGGCAAAATCCCTTGCGGCGTACCTCAATAAGCTGAAACATTCCTGGGACTCCCTCAAGATTGTCAAGATTGAATCCAACGCGAAGCCGGTGATGCAGCGTGAAGATCCCCTGTCGGTGACGGCTTACCTCGAATTAGGGCCTCTGTCTCCCGAGGAACTCCGTATCGAACTGTATCACGGTTCCGTCTCGACCCAGACACGGGAGATCGTGAACGCCCGCTTGTCGGAGATGCGGTTTGCCGGCAAGGAGGGGGACCTGTACCGGTACGATGTCAAAGTCGCATGTATTGATACCGGCTGGCAGGGGCATACGATCCGTATCCTTCCCAAACACAGCGCCCTGGTACACCCCTACCGCACGGGCTTCGTTAAGTGGGCATAGGGACGGCCCTGTAGGGTAAAACGGAATTT
>JAISOQ010000006.1 GCA_031275515.1 Treponema sp.
CGGCCTGAGCCCGCCCCGGAACCGCCCGAATCTGATGGGGAGACGCCGGTTTTTATACCAGACACGCTGCTGGCTATTGTCAGAAGCGGAGAAACGCCCCTCTGGTTTGAACTTGGCCCGGAGGGGCCCGCGCTGATAGACAGTCCGGCGGAGGCATCGGAAGAACCCTTTACGCCCTGGCCGCAGGCCCGGCATGTAACCGGTTTAGCGGTTGACGGGAAGGGGCGGCTTATCATGGCGGTAAACCGGGACGGATTTCTGGCCTGGGAAACGCGGGAAGGCGGGCTCGGCCTGTACCGTATCTCCCGGAAGGAAGCCTGGGACCCTTATACAGCGGCGTCCTTGTTTACGTACCAGGGGACGCCCGGGGTACTCCTCTGCCGGGATGATTTTTTCCCCTGGGACAGGGCGGATAGTCCGGCGGTACGGGTATGGGGGCTTAGCGCGGATTTCCTGAAAATGGAGGAAATGGGGATTCCGGCCTTTGCCGCCCTTCCCCGGACAGAAGGATGGGACCTGGACACCCTCTCCCTGGGGAAGGATGGTCTCTGGTATTACCGGGGGGTGCGGCGGGAGTCTTCCGGCTCTGAAATCCGGTATTTCCGCACCCGGGATCTTTCGGTCTCAGGCGAATCCGCTTCGGTCGAAGTTTTCAGGGACGCGATGTTGCCATATACTGAAAAGGACATGCCCCCGCCTCTGCGGGCAGTTCTTGAAGAGGCGGAACGCCTGGCCGGGATTGACAGACCCCGCGGCGCGGCGTCAAGCGCGGCGCTTGCTGCGGCGGTAGTATCGCCGGACTTCCCCGCCCGGCGGTATTTCGCAGTACAAATAGATGGTACCGGTGAAGGGGGAATTTTGGAGATTGCCGGATTTTACCGTTCTCCCGATACTGGGGCGGTAGTTTTCCCCAACGGGCAGGGGATTTTTATCGGACCCGGGGCATCCGCTCCTAAAGCGTTTGCCCTACCGGTTCTGCCCGAAGGGTTTGCGTATACCCGGATAGGGTTTGCAGGCCCGGTCTTGATTGTTTCCTGGGAGGAACAGCAGGATTGGCACATCGGCGCTGCCGGTTTTATGGCGCTCAATGGTCCATAGGCCATGCGCTTATATATGAGGATTAAGGTGTGAAGAAGATAGAAGTTCGAACCATCGCGGAGAAAAACCGCTATGTTAATAATATTATTGTTGAATCGCATCGTCTGGATTCATTTTTACTTATAGGTCATAAAGATCCTGATGCGGATTGCATCGCTTCCCAAGTCGCTTTTTCCCTGCTTTTGCGTAAGCTGGAAAAAAATGCGGTCATTTCCCTGCCCGCGCCGGCAGTGGAACAATTCAATTACCTTCTGGCGATTTGCAAGTACAACGGCATCTCCATCATTTACGGGACGGACCCGGTTCCGAAGAATATTTCGGCGGTAGTGATCCTTGATACCCCCAAGCCGGATATGATAGCCCGGAACGCCTCCATAAACCGGCTTCTGACGGACCCCGGGGTCCGCAAAATAGAAATCGATCATCACCTGGGAACAGACGCCATATACCTGGGGGATCCCGGCTATTGCCTGGTTTCTGAAGCTTCCAGTACCTGCGAACTCATCGGGTACCTCTGCTTCAAGTTCTCCCGGCAAAAAGAGATGTTTCCCAATATAGACTTTTTCTCCCGGAACATCGCCCTGGCTATTCTGACGGGGATTGTGGGGGATTCCCACATGGGGATGTACCTCAAGTCTTCAAAGGAGCGGCGGTACTATACGCTTTTCAGTCAGATTTTTGACAAACTCCTGGTGGAAAAAACCAAAAAGAACGGCAATAACATGGCTTCCATGCGCGCCATTTTCGACGTGCTTTATCATTTTTCGGCGCGGGAGAAGCAGTGCTTCGACCGTATCATCCAACAGCAGCAAAAATCCCGGTTCATCTCCTATACGGTCCTGGATAAAGAGGAATCGGAGGAACTATTCTCCCTCTATGGGGAAGAATTGGTTATCAACGTTTCCAAAGCGGTGACGGATACCCTGACTGAAGGAATCGGGAAACTGGGGCTTGTCGTCTATTACGACCCTCCGTCCCGTTCCAAATTCGTCCAGTTCCGGCTCCGACGGAGCGCTAAGTTCACCTCTCTGGACCTCAGAACTGTTCTGGAACCTCTGGGGATCACAAACGGCGGAGGCCACCCCGGAGCAGTAGGCTTTAGGGTGCCTCAGGAAGAAGTTCCGGATGTCCGCGCCTTTACCGCCGGCATAGTCGAAAGGATAGAAAGTATGATTACCGCCGGTTAATCTTGACCGGCTTAATTTTAAGAATATTAAAGAACGCGGGTTCGACAAAGAGAAAAAAGTCCGCCGGACTTTTGTATTCCATCGAACTCACGTTAAAAAGGGGAAAGCATGAGACTTTTAACCAGATCGGATTTTGATGGGCTGGCCTGCGGAGCTATGTTGATGTATTTGGGGATCATAGATGACTGGAAATTCATTCATCCAAAAGACATCCAGGATGGCTTAGTGGAAGCCACGGAAAACGATGTGGTTGCCAATGTCCCCTATGTCAAGGGCTGCAAACTCTGGTTTGATCATCATTCCAGCGAACAGGAACGTCTGGGAATGAACCTGGAAAACATCGCGGGCGTCAGCCGTATTGAGTTGAGCTGCGCCCGGGTCGTTTACGATTATTATGGGGGCAAGGAAAAGCTGGGCCGTTTTACCTCCATGCTGGAATATGTGGACCGGGTTGATTCAGCAAACCTGACGATAGACGAAATCAAGAACCCTTCCGGCTGGATACTCCTGGGCTTTATCATGGATTCCCGGACCGGTCTGGGGCGGTTCAAAAATTTTACCATCAGCAACTACGAACTTATGACAATTTTGGCCCGCTCCTGTATCGACAAAACCATAGACGAAATCCTTGCCCTGCCGGATGTACAGGAGCGGATCGATGTCTACTTCAAGCAGAACGAGTTGTTCGCCCAAATGATAAAAAACCGTACCCGTTTGGAAGGTCCGGTGATCGTCAGCGACCTGCGGGGGCTGGCTACCATTTACGCCGGAAACCGCTTTCTAATCTACGCCATGTTCCCAGACCAGAACATTTCCGTCTGGATCATAGACGGCAAGAATAAGCAAAACTGCGTCATTTCCGTAGGTTACAGCATCGTTAATAAAACCGCCGCGGTGGATGTAGGCAGCCTGCTCCTCAAATACGGCGGCGGCGGCCATCATGCCGTAGGAACCTGTCAGATCCCCTATGAGGACGCCGACCGGGTGATTGCAGAGATCGTGGAAGTCCTGAAGGGATAGCGGGTCCGGCGGTCAAAAACAACCAACCGGCGCAAAAAAAATGTAATCGTTTACATTTTCTTCTTGACAAAATATCAATCCGGGGCGATCATGGAATAATGAAAATCCTCTCCAGGGGTTTCAAAAATTTTTACTATAACATGAGCCCAGCAAAGAGAAAAAAGTCCGCCGGACTTTTAGCCCGTAATTACGTGAATTTATCAGGATAATTCGTGAAAATCAGCGCTCCTTCACGGGCCTTTATTATTCCATCGAACTCACGCTGCTCTATTCAGTTGACGAGGAGGAGTATATGTTAATCGGAATTTCCCCGGTGATAGGCCCGGATCTTCTGGACGCCCTATTCCGCATGGGCCACGGGGACGAACTGGTCCTGGCGGACGCCTTTTTCCCCGGGGACAGCTGTAACCCGCGGGTGATCCGGGCGGACGGCATCAGAGCGGCCGCCCTGCTGGACGGCATTCTGGCCCTGATAAACCTGGATTACGCGGCGCCTCCTGTGGCAATGATGGAGGTAATGGCCGGAGACGCCGCGGATCCTGCGGTAGAAGCGTCCTACCGGGCGGTGATAGACAAGCGCTGGCCCGGAACCCCCGCCATCGAGAAAGTAGAGCGGTTCGCTTTTTACGAAAGAACCAGGAGGGCCTACGCGGTGGTTATGACCGGGGAAACCGTCAAATACGGCAACATCATCCTCAAGAAGGGCGTAATACCGGTATAACTATGAAAGACAAGTCCATAACCATCCGGGACGTGGCCGCCGCTGCGGGAGTTTCCACCGCTACGGTATCCCGGAGCCTTGACCCTGACGGGGCCGAAGGAGTATCCGAAAAAACCCGGCTCAAGGTAGTTGAGGCGGCGGCCAGCATGGGCTACCAGGCCAATCCCGTTGCCCGGACACTGAAAACCCGGTCCGCCCGGACCGTGGCGATTGTGGCCCCGGAACTGACCAATGATTTTTTCATGGACCTGGCGGAAGGCATAGAAAAAGAACTCAGCGCCAGGGGGTATACGCTTCTTGTGGCTTCTTCGGACAACTCCGTGGAGGAAGAAAAAAAGCGGGTTGCCATGCTGGCGGATCGTATGGTGGACGGTATCGTGGTGATTCCCGCGGAGGACCGGGGGGATCATCTGACTGCCTGGGATAAGAAGGGGATACCTGTCGTCCTGGTAGACCGCCTTATTGAGGGGGCCGGACTTGACGCGATCCTTTCGGACAACGAGGCCGGGGCGCGGGCGCTTACCCGGCGGCTTCTGGAGGACGGGTACCGGCATATCGCTTTTGCCGGCGGGGATATGACCATCTCTACCGCCCGGGAACGAATAGCCGGGTTCACCGCCGCCATGGAAGAAGCGGGATTTCATCCCCCCAGGGATTCACTGTATTTGGGAGGGATGAGAGTGGATGACGGTTTCCGCCACATGGATACCATCCTGCAAAGTAATACTCCGCCGGAAGCCCTGGTAGCGGTCAACCTTCTGGTTCATCTGGGAATGGAGCGGCGTCTCCTGGTCCGGCCCTCCGGAAGACCGGGGGAAGGATACATGCCGGCAATCGCCGCCTTTGACGAATCCAACTATTCGTCTTTCCTGCCGGCTTGCCGGTATACCGCAGCCCAGGACGCCGCCGCCATAGGGAAAAAGGCGGTACAATGCATCCTTGAACGCATAGGGCAAAAAAGAAGGAGCGGGAATGCGGGAGAAGTTACGGAACCCCGGACCTTCCGGCTTCCGGTCATGATTATGAATCATTTTCAAAAGTCTTAGAGGCTTTCCCAAAACTGAAGTTTTGGGAAAGCCTCCTTAATCTCAATTTTTTGGAGGAATATTATGGCTGATATTTCAAGTCTCAAGATGAATCCCCCGGTAAACAGGTTCCGGGGGGCCCTGCCCAAAATCGGTATCCGGCCCGTTATTGACGGACGGCGCCGGGGGGTCAGAGAATCTCTGGAAGAGGTGACGATAGGTATGGCCCATGCCGCGGCGAAACTCATCGCCGAAAACCTGAAGCACCCCAATGGCCAGGCGGTTGAATGTGTCATTGCCGATTCTACCATAGGCGGCGTAGCGGAAGCCGCGGCCTGCCAGGATAAATTCTCCCGGGAGAATGTGGCGGTCACCCTTACGGTTACCCCCTGCTGGTGTTACGGATCGGAAACTATGGACATGGACCCCATGTCCATCAAGGCCGTCTGGGGCTTCAACGGTACGGACCGGCCCGGCGCGGTGTATCTAGCGGCGGTACTGGCGGCGCACAGTCAAAAAGGGCTGCCCGCTTTCGGCATTTACGGCAGGGACGTTATGGACCTTAAAGATACCGGTCAGATTCCGGAGGATGTACGGGACAAAATACTCCGCTTCGTGAAGGCGGCTCTGGCCGCAGCCTGGATGCGGGGCAAAAGTTACCTTTCCGTGGGTTCCGTCTCTATGGGCATCGCCGGTTCCATCACCAACGCGGACTTCTTTCAGGAATACCTGGGTATGCGGAATGAATACGTGGATATGTCGGAGCTGGTGCGCCGGTTTGAAGAGAAGATCTATTCAGACTCCGAATTCAAACGGGCCCTGGAATGGACCCTGGCGAACTGCCGCGAGGGGCCGGACAACAACCCGCCGGAGCAGCAGCACAGCCGCAGGCAAAAGGACGAAGTCTGGAAGACCTGCGTCAAGATGGCCATGATAGTCCGGGATCTGATGGTTGGGAACCCCGATCTCAGACGGAAGGGGCTTGCCGAAGAAGCCCTGGGGCATAACGCCATTCTTGCGGGTTTCCAGGGCCAGCGCCACTGGAACGATCATTTCCCCAACGGCGACTTCCTGGAAGTCATACTGAATTCGTCCTGCGACTGGAACGGCATACGCGCCCCCTACCTTGTGGCCACGGAAAACGACTGCCTCAACGGGGTCTCCATGCTTTTCGGCCACCTTTTGACCGGTACGGCCCAAATTTTCTCCGACGTGCGGACCTACTGGAGCCCCGCCGCCATAGAGCGGGTTACCGGCTGGAAGCCGGCGGGGAGCGCGGCGAACGGCCTTATCCACCTTATCAACTCAGGGGCTTCCACCCTGGACGGCACGGGCAGACAGCGGAAGGACGGCAAGCCCGCCATGAAGCCCTTCTGGGAGATCACCCCCGAAGAAGCGGGGGCCTGTCTTGACGCGGTGCAGTGGCGTTACGCCAGCCTCGGCTATTTCCGGGGCGGCGGCTATTCCTCAGACTTCCTCACCGAAGGGGACATGCCGGTTACCATGTGCCGCCTCAATCTGGTTAAGGGCCTGGGTCCGGCGCTCCAAATCGCCGAGGGTTTCACCGTTACCATCCCCGGTGAAGTTCACGACAAGCTTGACCTGAGGACGGACCCGACCTGGCCCACCACCTGGTTCGCCCCCCGGCTTACCGGCGAAGGCCCCTTTAAGGATGTCTACTCCGTGATGGCCGCCTGGGGCGCCAACCACGGGGCGATAAGTTACGGCCACATCGGAGCGGACCTTATCACCCTGGCGAGCATACTCCGCATCCCGGTATGTATGCACAATGTGGAAACCGGACGTATCTTCCGGCCCAGCTGCTGGAACGCCTTCGGGATGGACACGGAAGGAGCGGATTACCGCGCCTGCGCCGCCCTGGGGCCTCTGTACAAGTAAGGAGCCTCACGGCCCTGTCTAGGCGGCAGCGGGAGGATGTCTTTGTTCGGGCAGCCCTCCCGCCGGATACCGGTTCGCAGGACATAGAAACTGCCTTCCAATACCCGGCGGGGAGACATAGGTTTCCGTCCAGCCCCTGGTTACGGTGAGAAATAAATGCGGCTGCCCTGGCGGGGATTTCAGGGCAGCCGCATTTGCTTTTCCGCAGACGCGGGCCTCCGGTTCCCCCGTGAGAGCCCGGGGCCCGGCTGTTTCGCCGCGCCCCGGGGCTGTCTTTATACGCCTCCGCCGGGTGAGCGGCAGAGGCGGGGCGTTACCCCTCCGGCCTTACTCGCCGGTCCAGCCGTTTTCGGCGGTAAGGCTGCTTTTGGTGGTATCAGCCGCGGCTTTGGTCAGGTTGTGATCGACCTCCACGTCGTTTTCCAGGCGTACCGGAGTATCGGTGCAATTCACATACACCGCCGCGCCGCCCGTATTACCGCCGCTGGCTGTTGTGCGGGAAAAGCTGCCCGCGTTGATGATTCCCCCGGTCTTGGCAATAGCGGAACCGGAGTCAAGATACACGCCGCCGCCGCAGGCGTAGGCGCTGGCGTCGGTGGCATACTCCACGGAGGCGGAAACTTCATTGGGGGAGATGGAGCCGCCTTCCATGGTGAAGGTTCCGCCTTCGGCGTTATACACGCCGCCGCCGTAGGCGTAGGCGCGGACGTAGGTGACACTGGGAGAATACCCCACGGAGGCGGAAGCTTCATTGCCTCCGATGGAGCCGTCTTTCATGGTGAAGTCTCCGCGGTTATACACCCCGCCGCCCTTGCTGTCGGCTGTGCCGCCCTCGCTGTCGACTGTGCTGCTCGTGAGATTGACAGAAGCGGAATTGTCTTCGATGGAGCCGCGTTCCATGGTGAATGTCCCGCTGTTATACACGCCGCCGCCGTCGTAGGTGGAAGTGTTGCTAGAGATGGAACCGTCTTCCATGGTGAAGGTTCCTATGTTATACACGCCGCCGCCGCCGTAGGTGGAAACGTTGCTTTCGATGGAGCCGTCTTTCATGGTGAAGGTTCCGCCCACAAGGACCTGCACCCCGCCGCCGTGGGAGGAAGTGTTGTCAGAGATGGAACCGCTTTCCATGATGAAGGTCCCGCTGTTATGCACCCCGCCGCCGCCCGAGGAGGAAGTGTTGCCAGAGATGGAACCGTCTTTCATGGTGAAGGTCCCGCCCTTATTGACCAACACCGCACTGGTGCTGTCGACGCCTGTAATCGCCGCCCCGTTGAGGACCAGGGCAGCGCCGCTGGTTACCCTCACCCCTGCCCCTTCCAGGGTGACGCCCGTATCCAGGGTTAAGCTGACGCCGCTTGCTGCCAGGACAAAAGAACGGTTAACGGTTTCCCCGCCGTGGACAACCCGTTTGGTCCCGCTGCCTGTCAGGGTGATATTGGTATCGGGGGCGGACACCGTAATGGTGGAAGGCAGGCTAATATCGCTCATGAGCGTGATGGCCGCCGTGGTTCCCGCCGCCGCGCTTACCGCCGCCTCCAGGGTATCGTAGCCCTGGTCTCCGATGAAGATCGAATACTCCTGGTCCCCCGGGTCCTCCGGGTCCCCCGGATTCTCCTGGTCCCCCGGGTTCGTCGTTTCCGTTGCCGCAGGGTTGTTGGGGTCTTCGCAGGCTGTGAAAATCAGGGACAGGGACAGAAGGACGGCAAAGGCCGCGGGGCTTAGCCGCGGAAAGACAGGAAAAGTTTTATGTCCCGCGCATGGGGGGGGGGGGGGGGGGGTAAGCTGAATTCAAACACGCTGTCCCTCGGGGGAGCCCTGTTTGGCCGTGCGGACGTGTGTCAGAATGGCCCGGGATATTCCGTACAGAAATGCACATCGTTTTCTCCTTGTTCTTTGGGGGATACGCCGGAGCCTTAGCCCTGGTTCACCCCGGATATGCCGCCCTACGAGCGACTATGGGTTTTAGTATACTCCCGCAGGTAAACTTCTGCAAGCGCACGGCCGGGGCATCAGCGTTTACTTTTCCCCAGGTAAGATACACGCCGCCCTGGATTCGAGTTTCCCCTATGAGGCCCTGTTCTCAGAGTAAACGCCGATGCCCCGGCGAGGATTGACTTACCCTTTCCTTCCAGGTATCAGTAACCCGCGTTGCCGCCGCCCTGCCGAAAGTGCAGCCAAGGCTGACAAAGACGGTCATTATCGCTTTTCCCTAACCAAATCCTGTAATAATCGCTTTATAAGGACGTACCTTTTTACAAATGCCGCAGCGAATACACTCTAAATTATTTGGTCTCTTAAATAGTTCTATATTCACGCTGCAAACCAATACCCCGCATTTTATACATTAATATCAGAAGCCGTGCGCCGATTCCGTCCTTCTCCAGTTCATATACCGTTTTGATATACATTTCCTTTGAGGAGATAAGGATTTCATGCCTTCTCCCATAATGCGGTTTTGCCAGCTTGAATATTGCGATGACCCCATGCAGCATAAACGCGAATACCACAGCCTCTATTTCCAGATTTATACGCAATTTTCAAAAATACACGGTTCGTCTAATGTTTCAAATTCTATAGTTGCGTGCCGGACCTCCTCATCTTTCAGCATTGAACGAATTTGATTTTTCAATTCAGCAAGTCCCGTCATTGGCAATGCCTCTTTTAAGGTAACATGGACCGTAAGCACATTATATTCCTCATCAAGAGACCAAATGTGCAAATCGTGTACATTTGCAACATTAGAGATTTCTTTAAGATGGATCATTATATGTTCCATATCAATTTCCTGCGGCGTTCCCTGTAAAATAATCCTCATTGTTTGCCGTATGTTTCTGAAAACATTTATCAATACAAATACGGCAATACCAATAGAAAGTAGTGGGTCAATAATAGTAAAGTTAAAGAAATAGATTATTGTGGAACCTATTAAAACCGCAATCCAGCCCAATACGTCTTCAAGCAAATGCAGAGAAACAACCCGTTCATTTATGGAACTGCCTTTTTTCATACGGAAGACAGCCGCCCCATTTACAATAATTCCGATTATTGCCAGAATGAACATACCTTTTGCGTTTGTTTCCTGCGGGGCGATAATCCGGGGAATTGCCTCGGTTAATATAAAAATACTGCCCACAACCAGCACAACAGAAT
>JAISOQ010000032.1 GCA_031275515.1 Treponema sp.
ATTCGTAGACATCACTGTGGTTGTCCATTTCCAGAGTCAGGGAAGCGTTTAAAATACGGGTATTTTTGGGTCCGTAATGCAGCAGCGACTGGGCGCCGCCTTCCTTTCCGATGAATTGCTGCAAGCCTCCCGTCAACATGCAATTGAGCATCCTGAAAAAAGAAACAAAATTACTTTTTCCCGCGCCGTTTGCGCCAATGAGCCTCCGATCCAGAAACAGCTCTAAGTTTCAGATACCGCGTCGGACCGGAGGTCCGCGCTTGCCCCGCGGAGGCTCATTTTGTTAAGCGGTTTGTTTGCGTATTGACTTGAAACCTTCTATGACAATGCTCGTTAACATAAGCTGTCCCTGTATAATCTTGTGGGTCTATGGAAAACCGGCCGGGACAGCGGAAATCGTCAAAACCGGATGCCCGGCGCCGTCAACCCCCCGTCTTTTTCTCAATTTTGGCCCACGTGTCCCGAAGCCCTACGGTTTTGTTAAACACCGGCTTTCCCCCGGCGCCCGGGTCCGGATCGCGGGCAAAATAGCCCAGGCGCTCAAACTGAAACCGGTCCCCCTCTTTGGTTTCCGCCAGACAGGGTTCGCCGTATGCGCCGGAAATTACCTCAAGCGAATCGGAGTTGAGGTTATCCAGAAAGGAGCCTCCGGGCGGCGTCTCCATGGGACGGTCAACCTTGAACAGGTAATCGTAAAGCCGCGCCTCAAGGGGAATGGCATGAGAGGCGGAAAGCCAGTGAATCGTTCCCTTGACCTTGCGGTTATCCGGGGCATTGCCGCCCTTTGTCGCGGGATCATACGTACAATGCACGGCGCTTATTTCGCCCGCGGCGTTTTTGTCAAAGCCGGTACAGGTGACAATATAGGCGTAACGGAGCCGCACCGAATTTCCCGGAAAAAGCCGGAAGTATTTCGGCGGCGGGGTTTCTTCAAAGTCGTCCCGTTCTATCCAAAGTTCCCCGGTAAAATTCAGCTTTCTCGTTCCGGCCGATTCGTCTTCCGGGTTATTCACGGCCTCAAGTTCTTCCGTCTTTTCCTTTTCCCAGTTGTCAATGATAAGTTTTAGAGGTTTAAGGACCGCCATAACCCGCGGACTTGTCTTGTTCAGGTGTTCCCTGAGGCAGAATTCCAGAAAGGCAATATCCACCGTACTGTCGGTTTTGGCAATCCCCACCTGGGAAACAAAACTGCGGATAGCCTGGGGGGTATAGCCCCGGCGGCGGAGTCCCGCGATAGTAGGCATACGCGGATCGTCCCAGCCGGATACGTACTTTTCCTGGACCAGCCTGAGAAGCCATCGTTTGCTCATTACGGTCCGGGTCATGTTGAGCCGGGCAAATTCGATCTGCCGCGAAGGGAATACTTCGGCTTCCCTGATAAACCAGTCGTAAAGGGGCCGGTGAATCTCGTATTCCAGGGAACAAAGCGAATGGGTTATTCCCTCTTTGGCATCGGAAAGGGGATGCTGGAAATCGTACATGGGATAGATGCACCACTTGTCCCCGGTACGGTAGTGGTGTTCCCGGCGTATCCGGTACATCACCGGATCGCGCAGGAGGAGATTGGGATGGGCCATGTCTATCCTGGCCCGCAGCGTCCTGGCGCCGTCGGGGAATTCCCCGGCGCGCATCCGGGCAAAGAGATCCAGATTTTCCTCTACGGAACGGTTCCGCCAGGGGCTGTCCTTTCCGGGCGGGGTCAGGGTCCTGCCGCTGTTTTTGTCCACTGCCGCGGTTCCCCGGTACTCGCTGATTTCCTCATCGGAAAGGTCGTCCACATAGGCGCGGCCTTTTTTTATGATTTTTACCGCGAGATCGTACAGGTATTCGTAGTAATCCGAGGCATAATACTCCCGATCCTCCCAGTCGTAACCCATCCATTTAACGTCCCGTTTAATGGCGTTAACGTAGGATATATCCTCTTTTTCCGGGTTCGTGTCGTCAAAGCGGAGGTTGCATTTACCCCCGAAGCGCTCCGCCATACTGAAATCTATGTAGAAGGCCTTGCAATGCCCGATATGGAGCCACCCGTTTGGTTCAGGGGGAAAGCGGGTATGAACGTAGCTGAAACGCCCGCTTGCCAGGTCCTCTTTGATAAATTCGCTGATAAAATCACCGCCGCCCGGAATTTCCCCGCCCGGGGCGGAAGTATCTGTCCGCGGCTCTTTTTTTTCCATAATTAATTCACTCCCAATACGGTCCCGGCAATCGGGATTTCTCGCGCGAAGCGCAGCAGACCGCTAGAAATTTGTCAGGTAACAGATGCCTATCAGCAGAACCGCCAGCAGGCTGTCTTTATCCACTTCGGATGGCACCGCCGATAAAAATTTTCCCAGTTGTCCGCCGTACCACCAGAAAAGCCCCATCCGGGTATCAATACGCAGGGCATATTCGGTAAAATCGTCCTTGTGGCTTTGGACGCCGAAAAAAAGATAGGCCAGTTCTTCCAGAATAGCGCCGAATTCCACCAGGGCGCTGGAATAATTCTTCCGTTCAATATCGGCGATAAACCCGGGAATCCGGTTCAAAAGTTTTTCTTTTCGGATTTCATCGGCCTTTTCTACCCAGGTTTTTTGAATCAGGAGGTCCAGGTTATTTTGAAAATGTCCCCAAAAAGAATCCAGGTCTTTGCCGCCGTCAAAGTTCCCCGCGGTGAGTAAATTTCTATAATCGGAGCCAATCCCCAGAATCTCAGAAAAGGCAATGGCCGCGTCAATGGAAGGGCCCTTTCCCGGCGGATATCCTCCCGGCGGAAATAAATTTTCCGCAATCGTTCTGTATTCCAGAGGAAGGCTGTTATTTACACAGGAAGGACAATTGATCATAGCCTAACCATGCTGAGAAAACCCGATTCTGTCAATATGGTAATAAGTTAGGAGGGAAGAGAGAGGGGTGACCGATTTCGCTTGTGCGGGGGGTAGCGGAAAAGCGTTTTTGCCGGTATGGAGTGAGGGCAAAAACCTTTGGAGCGCAGGGGGGGCGGACGGCGGCCGTGTCATTTGGCGCCCGCCGTATGGTAACAGCCCCCCCTTCTGAATTTTTGTAATATATGCTATAATTGACAAAGACCTATGAACAAGATACTGCAAGCAAAAATAATGGAGGCTTTTTCCTCGGTTCTTCCTATTACGGCGATTGTACTTATCACCAGTGTAGTATTAGTGCCTATGCCCGCCGGGACTATTCTGGAATTTCTGGCGGGCGCCGCCCTGCTCATTATCGGTATGGGTTTCTTTACCCTGGGCGCGGATATGGCCATGATGCCTATGGGCGAAGGTATCGGCATTCAGTTGACGAAAGCCTCAAATTTATTTATAGCCCTTTTTGTCAGTTTTATTATGGGGTTTATTATCACTATCGCCGAACCGGACCTTCAGGTTTTGGCCCGGCAGGTCCCCGCGGTTCCGAATATAACCCTTATCCTGACTGTGGCGGTTGGTGTCGGCATCTTTTTGGTACTGGCTATTCTGCGTATCCTTTTGCGGATCAAGCTTTCGATCCTGCTGATTGGTTTCTACGTCGTGGTATTTGCGGCGCTTTTTTTCGCCCCCGCGAATTTCATTCCCGTCGCTTTTGATTCGGGCGGGGTTACTACCGGGCCGATGACGGTTCCCTTTATCCTGGCGATGGGCGTCGGTGTGGCGTCGATCCGCAGCGACAAGAATTCCCAGAACGACAGTTTCGGTCTGGTGTCCCTCTGTAGTATCGGCCCTATTTTGGCGGTGCTTGTGCTGGGGATATTCTTTAACCCAAGCGGGGCCGATGTCGAATCTCACAAGGTTCCGGATGTGGCTACTTCCCGTGATGTGGTGGAGAGTTTTGCCTTTGAGCTTCCCCACTACGCCAAGGATGTGTTCTACGCCCTGGGGGCGGTAGTCGTCTTCTTTTTGGTTTTTCAGCTTATTTCCCGCCGCTATAAAAAACATCAAATTGCCAGGATAGCCGTGGGGTTTCTGTATACTTTTATAGGATTGGCGATCTTTTTAACCGGCGTGAATGTGGGTTTTATTCCGGTGGGCCAGCTTTTGGGATCGAGCCTTGCCGTCTCTCCGTTTAAGTGGGTTTTGGTGCCCCTGGGTATGGTGATAGGTTATTTTATCGTTGCCGCGGAACCGGCGGTGCATGTACTCAACAAGCAGGTTGAAGATATTTCTTCCGGAACCATTCCCCAGAAAGCAATGAAACGCGGACTTTCTATCGGTATGGCCGCGGCTCTGGCTATTACCATGGTCCGAATCCTCCTGGGAATCCCCATACTTTGGATTTTAATTCCCGGTTACGCCTTTGCCCTGATTCTCACCTTTTTTGTCCCCCCGATTTTTACCGGTATCGCCTTTGACTCGGGCGGCGTATGCTCCGGTCCCATGACTTCCACGTTCCTGCTGCCCCTGGCTATGGGAACCTGCGAGGGTACCGGCGGAGACCTGATGCGGGACGCCTTTGGGATTGTGGCTATGGTGGCTATGGCGCCCCTTATTGTTATCCAGTTGATGGGGTTGATTTATGCCAGCAGGATGAAGACTTCCGCGAAACAGGCCGAGATAGCCCTTGAATCTATGCCGCTTGAGGATGCCGGAGAGATCATCGAATTTGAGGAGGAAAGTTCCCATGACTGATAATACCAGAATACCGGTGTTAAGACTTCTGATATTTATTATTGACTGGACCAAAATCAAAGTTATCTCGTCGATTTTTGATGAGGAAAATGTCCGCTTTCACTTTATCAGCAAGGGCCGGGGAACCGCGAGTTCGGAGGTCCTTGACCTTTTGGGCATAGGTTCAAGTGAAAAGGCGGTGATTATCTGCCTGGAACAGGATGTGATGATCCCTGTTCTGCTCAGGGAAGTGCGGAAAAAACTCGGGTTTCACAACCCCGGGGTAGGGATCGCCTTTACCATCCCCCTGTCCGGTATCAACAATCCAATACTTCAGGTTTTTAAGGAAAGCATTCATAAAAATGAAAAAATACATGTGGAAAAGGATTTGGAATCTATGAGTAACGAAATAAAGAATGATCTTATTGTATCAATTATTAACCAGGGGTACAGTGATGAATTTATGACCGTTGCCAAAGAAGCGGGGGCTACCGGAGGAACGGTGATCAATGCCCGTGGGCTTTCCCACGAGGGGCCGGTCAAATTCTTCGGCGTTTCGCTTCAGGATGAACGGGAAATAATCATCATTTTGACCAAACGGGAACAAAAGGCCGCCATTATGCAGGCCGCGAGTCAGAATTACGGCATTACGACAAAGGCCGGGGGTATTATCTTTTCCCTTCCCGTGGACCGTATCATGGGCCTCAATTTTGAGTGAAACGCCGGCCTGCCCGTTAATTCAGGATTTTTATACGTGTACGAGTATCAACTGCAAATTGGTATCTGCCATGTCGGAAAAAACAACCTGTTGAAGCTGGGCCCCGCCATAGACATTCTGCAAAACGCGACGTGGTTTCAACTGGATACCGAAGCCGCCTTTGTTGAGTATTTCCGGGAAAATCACGGCGGTATGTTCCTCATATCCCGTCAATTGGACATTGTTCGTCTTCCCGCCTATGGGGAGCGGATAACGGTCAGGTCCTGGGTCACCAACTGTGACCGGCTTTTTGGTTACCGGAATACCGCCATTTACGATGCGCAAGACCGGCTCTGTATCGGAACCTATGCCATTGGCGCTTTTGCGAATTTGACGCGTATGGCCCCTGCCCGTATTCCCAGGGAACTGCCTGACCAGGTAAAGACGTATCCCGCGTTGGACATGGAAATTTTGCCCCGGAAAATTCCGGTTCCTTCCGCAATGGTACAACTGCCGGATAATATCCGCGTCCAGGACTACCATCTGGACAATTACGGCCACATGAACAACGCCCGCTATGTGGATATAGCCTCCGCCTATATTCCCGAAACTTTTCAGGTTCGGCGCGTACGTCTGGAATACAAGAACATGGCCCTTTGCGGGGACTGCATCATTCCCCATTTTTCCCGGATAGACGAATCGACCCTCATAATCACTCTGAATGACGCGGACGGAAAGATTTTCACGGTGATGGAATTTGCCTGTTAAGAAAAGGCCGCCGCTCTGTCCCCCAAATGTTTCACGTGAAACATAAAGATCGGCGGTGTCAGACACACTCTGTATTTCGTAAAAACCCGCCCCGCCTGTGGTGTGGCTGGGCAGACCCTCCGGGTCTGACGCACCCCTCCAATCCCTTGCGCTTGGCTGCGCGATGCGGTTTCAGGCCATAGGAGATGAAACGGACACGAACTTGTGGTTCGACAGCTTCTTCCGTTCGTCTTTGTTCGTGGTGTTCGTGTGGTTCGTGGTTCTTCCTCTTCCGTTCGTGAAGTTTCGGGCCGAAGGCCGTGGTTAATATTGTGGTTATGAAACCCTTGCGTGACCTGACGTAATCAGGCTTTTTGGATTAATCATCCTACTAGTCTGACGGCTATCCACCACAGCAACCCGGAAAAACCCGCCCCGCCGCCCACACTTAAACTTGACTCGTAATTGAGCTTCATCATTTGTTTCAGGGCGGATTCTTCCCCCGGACGCTTCTGCCTGGGGTGGAAAAGGTGGTTGATGCGGGGCTAAATGGTGGTTTACCGCCGCTTAGCCGGGTGCGGGGGCGGTTGGACAGGGGGAAATGCGCCGAAAACGGGGGGCCGCCTCGTTTTTTCCCTTAGAAGGTCTGGCCCCTGTATTCGGTGCCGCCGCGCGCCCGCCGTTTGCCTCTTCGGGCGGCTCCCCCTCCAGAATCCGCGACCAGTACCGGTCACCCCAGATATGCCCGGTTCTCCCCATCGCCCGGTTGTACCGTTGCGCGAAGGTCTGCTTCATCCACTTCATAATGTCGGGAAGCTGCAACCCGTCTTCCGGCCTGATATAAAACTTCAGCAAATCACCCTCAAAACTCAGGCTCTGAATCTCGAAGGCAAACCGGAGTTCCGCCTCATGGAACACCTGCTTAAAAATCTCCCGGGCCTTTTTTTCCTGGAACAGGAGTTCCCGGTTGTTGATTTGGGTGTGGATTTCGTACCAAACACCCTGTTGGAGTATTCTCAATTGTCTCATATAAATATATATGGGATTGAGTCGGTGTTTTGCTTCAATTCAACCCGCAAAAAAAAGAAAAAAAACGGAAAAAACAGAGAGAATAAGCCTTCAAGGTGAATCATCACTACCGGCGAAAGCGGATTTTCACCATTTAAAGTTTGTAACTGTTTAGTCGTCTGCGGGGGATAGCGTCGGCAACTTCGTTGCCGCAATCCGCGGAATGAAGGGGCTTTTAGCCCGGAAGGGGCCAGCGGCCCCTCAATGAGCCGATTGGGAGCGAAAGGGCCTTGATGCCGTGACCGGGGGAGTGGCTTCTTTGCCCCCTTTGTTAAAGCATTGGAGAACAAGAAAGACTCTGAAATCACGCTACGACTGAATAGTTACCCCAGATAAAATGATCCGTATTAAGGAGGCTTGAGTATGTTACATTACTATGGTTCTTATGATTTTGTTGTCTGCGGCGGTGGTACGTCGGGAGTTACCGCTGCGGTAGCATCGGCCCGTACCGGCGCCAAAACCCTGTTGATCGAGCGGACTGGTCAATTGGGGGGGCAGATGAATTTTTCCGGCCCTCCGGGATTTTCCTATGCCTATCTGTTTAACGCGCTTCATGAACAAGTCATAGCCGGATTTGCGGCTGAGACCCATAACAGGCTGTTGGAAATGGGCCACGCGCTGCCGCATACCTTAACGGATTGGCGGGGGTCTTATGTGTTCTCCTATGTGGATCCTGATCGGTGGGGGCTTTTGATCTATCAAATCCTCACTGAGGAAAAAGCGGAGATGATGCTCCATTCTCTGATAACCGATGTTATCAAGGAAAACAATACGCTTAAAGGCGTTGTGGTAGAGCATCCGTCGGGCCGGTCTATCGTACTGGCCAAAGTAGTAATTGACTGCACCGGTGAGAGGGAAATAGGTTACCAGGCCGGCGCCCCAGTATGAGATTGAGGACCTGGACGTATTGGAGCCTTCTACAATCGCGTTCACCACCGATAGAGTCGAGTGGGATAAGGTGCTGCAATATGTAAAAGACAATTTAAAAGGGTTTCTTTTCGAACAGGCCGATTATACTACCCGGGGATATACCAGGGAAACGGTAGAGGCTGAAGTCAAATACCCCCGGCAAAGCTGGGGGCTTGAATTCGTGAGCCGCTCAAAGCGGCTTTTGTTGTTTGTCATTCCAGCCTATTCTTCCGGAGCTTTCTGCTTTGTTCCTCTACCCTACCCTGCTTATTTTAATTTCGTTTTACACATTTAT
>JAISOQ010000052.1 GCA_031275515.1 Treponema sp.
GCATACTCAAACAGGGGGTTTGGTACGAAATCCATACCCGTATTAACAACCGGGAACCGCTGTTCCGACGGCATAAGGCTCTGGCAGTTTTTGCCAGGGTGTTTTATGAACTCAAAAAACGGTTTGCCTTCGAGATTCGGGGGCTGCATTTGGAGGATGACCGGCTTAGGTTTTATATTAAGCCGGAGGATGGGGAGGAACTTCCGGTGATAATGAAATGGCTCAAGCAGACGTTTGCCCAGCGGTACAACCGGAAGGAGGGGAGGATAGGGCATATATGGGGTGACCGGTATGGGTCGAGGATAGTGGAAGGGGAGGCGCCGGAGGATGTGCCGGAGAGGGAGGCGCCAGAGGGGGAATGGCAGGCATCTCAGAACAATAGGGTCAGACCCCATCATGGGAAACCGGCGGTCAAACCAGCTTTTTTTCTTAATTTCCCCTTTCTCTCCGCCCCCGTACCCGGGTAACCGGCGGGAATCCGCCCCGAGTCCCATCCCAACCGCCGTTTCTATCCCAACCAAAACGTCCGAGGGGAAAGATCCATCCTGAAGCAGGCAAGAACGCTGAACTGCGGGTCAACTATAGAGCAAGCGCGATGGAAAGCGGCCTTCCCCTTCCTTCAAAGATTGTAAAATGTGATGCTTTCCCGAATCACCCTAATACTGAATCAACCAGACGCTTAAAATCCTTATCCAGGGGTATCTTCTCGCCTTTGACGGCGGCGACATTGACATAATTGACACCGTTTCGGGATTTGATAACCGGTTCCGCAGGGGCCAGGTCCTGGGGAAGAACATTCTCCAGCGAAAAGGGCCGGTATACCAGGGACATTTGGTAATTTCCATCGAGAATCTCCAGCTTGGAGACTTTAGCCGGCGGCGCCTTGGCGATACGTCCGGATGGTTCATCCTTTTTTTCCGATATACCGGCGTCAGAATCTTCTTTTTCCCCTGTTCTCAGATCGGAGAACATGCCGCCAAAAGGAGAAACGATTTCCAAATCCGACAAAGGGGGCCCCCCGGCGGATCCGGTTTCGTCTTCGGGCAGGGGAGTAAATTCGATCTCCCTGGCCAAAACGGAAATATCCTTCCCTGGATAGGAAGATTGCGCCTCCGTCACAGGCTTTCCAGGTTCTTCAAGCCCTTCAAGCTCTTCGATTTCTTCAAGTTCCTCTAATTCTTCGGGAACTTCCCCGGTTTCAACCGGATTAGCTGAATATCGAGCATCTTTTTCCACTGCTTTTCCCTCCTTGCCTGATGTCAATTTCCTAATTTTTACCGCATCTTCCGCCTTGGCGGCATTCTTCCTGGTATAGGCCATGATCCGCCTGCCGGAAGCGTCCGGAGGCTTCCCCTGGGGAACCTGGGTCCCGGTCACCGTTTCCTGATGCGGCGAATTTTCCGTAAGACCCGGGCCTGTACCGGGATCTTCTCTTGCCGTCCGCAGAACCCGCTTTACGATTTCCTCAACCCGGGCTTCACTAAAGCCAGAAACCGGCGGGGCCGTACCGCTTCTGATAATAGCCGTAAGTTCGTTCCAGGCGTTATTAATACAGGCGTCAATCTCCGCATCAAGACGCTTCCTGCGCCGGCCTTTGATGTCCCGTTTGATTTCCCTGCGTACCGCTTCCCGGCGCTGCTCAAGCTCCTGTCCCCACCGGCTCCAATCCGCCGGCCCCTTATGATTATGATATTCTTCAATAAGCGCGGCCTGCAAATTTTTTATTCGGGACTGGACAATAATCATAGTATCCTGACGGAAATTGACGATCAAGAAGGCGGTCAGGTATGCAGTACAAAAGAAGGAAACCACCAGGATGATACGCATACCTGGAGGAAAAAAAATAAACGCCCCTTCCACCAGGCGGCCAACATAAATTCCCTGAGCCGTACGGGAAGAAATCAAAGCCGGGGCCGTACCGGTTTCCGCCGGATCCAGGGGGGTAAGGTTCAAAAACTGGAGCCGCCATATAGAAGCGATGGCAGGGAGGAGCCTCTCCCCTCCGTCGTTGGGAAGCCCCAGGACGACCCCTGCCGGAGACTGGAGTAACGCGGCCTCCTCCCCAGAGCCGATACGTCCTGCGCTGGCGAGCCGTTCGGACACCGCCCCTATAGCCAGAGAAAAAAGAGCGGTCCCCCGGTAAACGTCAGAAGCGTCGTAAAAGGGCAGGGAAAAAATAAGAACCCTTCCCTTTTTGTCCGGGATTATACGAGGTTCCCCCCCGCTTGGAGCGGCTAGGGCTTCAAAGGGCATTTCCTCCCCGCTGCTATTGTAATTGCGGTACGAAGCAAAACCCCTGTTTTGGCCGGGCATATCCTGACTGTAGGTTGAGTAGTGAATCCGGGCGCCTCCGGGGTCAATAAACCGTACCCCCTGTAACCCCTGTTGAGTATCCATGAGGAGACCGTACAGCCGGGAACGTTCCTGGATGTCCCCGGCGCTCTGATTCGGCAGGAAACTGCGCCGTACCGCCGGTTCCCTCAAAGTTGCATAGAACCGGTCCTGGAGTTCCCACAGAAAATCCTGAACGGCCCCGGTATCCTGCTCAATCTCCCGGCGTATAGTTTTAATAATAGAAGGATTATAGAATCCAGCCGCCGCGGGATCAAAAAAACCGGTATAGGCCAAGATCATAAAAAGCGCAATGAGGATTATGGCCGCAATAAGGCTTATCAAAATTTTATTCGATACCGGCACGCTCAAATTCCATATATTTCCGTAAATTTATACTTTGAGCCTGTCCCAAAACTTCAATTTTGGGAAAGCCTCTTTATTTATCGGCTTTTAGACTAAATCTCGTTAATCGGTTAGAATGAAGAATATATGAAGCGACTCATTGATAATCAGGAAAAACCGAAACGGGCTTTGCTTGTGGGTATCAGGAATGAAAAGATTTCCGCCGGGGAGTCCGATTCGCTGTCCGCGGAACTTGCGGGCCTGGCGGATACCCTGGGTTTTGAGATAGCTGAACGGGAAATGGTGCGGGTACGGGAACATACCAGCCAGTTTGGAATGGGAACGGGGAAGGCCCGGGAAATCGCGGAAAAGGCGGCGGAATTGGGGGTGGACTGCGTTGTTTTTGACCAGGACATCAGCCCGTCCCTTCAGCGGAACTGGGAAAAACTCACGGGTATAGCCGCGGTGGACCGCCAGGAACTCATCATCAGGATATTCTCTCAACGGGCGCGGACGCGGGAAGCGGAACTCCAGGTTGCCCTGGCGGAACAAACCTATTCCCTGCCCCGGTTAAGTCACAAATACATAGACCTTTCCCGCCAGCGGGGAGGCCGCTACGGGACTAAAGGCTCCGGGGAAACCCGGCTGGAAACCGACAGGCGGCTGGCATTGCAGCGCATACAGCAGCTTAGGGAAAAACTGGCGGAGGTCCGCAAACAGCGGACAACACAGCGGAGCAAGCGGCGGAAGGCGGGCATCCCCTCCTGCGCCCTGGTGGGGTATACCAATTCGGGAAAATCCTCCCTCCTCAATGCCCTGACCCTTCCCCCTCCCGGCGAAGGCGTCTTGGTGGAGGATAAACTTTTTGCAACCCTGGACCCCACGGTGCGGCGTATGAAAACCAGCCGGACTAAGCCCATCCTCCTCATTGACACCGTAGGTTTCATCCGCCGCCTTCCCCACGACCTGGTGGATGCCTTTCACGCCACGCTGGAAGAAGTTGCCCTGGCGGACATACTGATTCATGTCCTGGACGCTTCGGACCCCGCGGCGGACCGGTACTACGAAACCACTATGGCCGTACTGAGGGACCTGGAAGCGGAGCGGCATCCCATGCTCGTCGTACTCAACAAGATTGACAAGCTGGACGCTTCAAACGCCGGGCCTGATCCTGACGTTCTGGGGGAACTTCAAAGCCGGTATCCCGGCAGCATCCCAGTATCAGCCAGGGACCGCAGGGGGCTGGCTGAACTGTCCCGGCGTATAGAAGCCCTGTTGTCGGACCCGGGATGTTGACAAACCGTCATAAAGGTAAAATGATAGAGTCTGCCCGGGGCGTCCGCTGCGGCTCCCTGGATTAACCAATTTTTTCCTGATACGACAAGGAGGCAGCTCATGGATTTTGATGTTCTTTCGGCAAAACGGTATTCGGTGCGGAAATTCAAACAGATTCCGGTGGAGCCGGAAAAACTCGCGCTTATTCTGGAGGCCGGGCGGAATGCCCCTACCGCAGCCAATAAGCAGCCCCAGCGTATCCTGGCGGTTACCCGGGAAGAAGGGCTTGCAAAGATAGATCGCTGTACATCCTGCCGTTTTGAAGCGCCGCTGGTCCTGATCGTCTGTTACGATAAGAACGAATGTTGGGTCCGCAAATTCGACGGGGAAACCAGCGGCTGGGTGGACGCCAGCATAGCCGCCACCCAGATGATGCTCCAGGCCGCGGACATAGGGCTTGGCTCCACCTGGGTGATGTACTTCGATCCCGCCGCCGCACGGAAAGAATTCGCCCTGCCGGAAAACCTCGTGCCTGTGGCAATGCTGGTAATGGGCTATCCCGCCCCGGACGCAGTCCCGGCGGACCGGCACGCTATACGGCATCCCCTGGAAAAAATCGTCTGTTTTGAAAGACTCCCCGGGGCCTGAAAACGCCATGACCTCCGCCGCTCTCCTCCGGCGTATCGCCGCATCCCGCCATTGCGCGGCCCTGACAGGGGCGGGAGTAAGCGTTCTTTCGGGCATACGGGACTTCCGGGGGAAAAACGGCTTTTACACAAAACCGGACACGGATTTTCCCCCGGAACGGATTTTCGACATAGACTGGTTCGAGAAAGATCCTTCCCTGTTTTACCGGTACGCCGGTCCTCTGGTGTATACGGTCCACGAAAAGGAACCGTCGGTAGTACATACTGTTCTTGCGGAGCTGGAAAGCCGGGGCTTTCTTAAAGCGGTGATCACCCAAAACATAGACATGCTCCATCAAAAAGCGGGAAGCCGCCGGGTAATCGAGGTACACGGCTCGCCGCGTATTCACTACTGCCTCCGCTGTCCGGGCATCCGGGTGGGGTATGAAGAAGCCGCCGCCCTGGTAAAGGCCGGCGATATGCCCCGCTGCCCGCGCTGCGGCCGGGTCCTGAAACCGGCGGTAACCTTCTTTGGAGAACCCCTCCCCCTGGACGCCCGGCGGGAAGCGGAAACCGGAGCCCAGGATGCGGACCTGCTGCTTGTCCTGGGGACCAGCCTTACGGTACGCCCTGCGGCGGACATCCCCCATACCACCCTCCGCTGCGGAGGCGCGCTGGCCATCGTCAACGACACGCCAACGCCCCTGGATGGAAACACGATCTTCCGGGCAGGGGATTTGGAGGAAGTCTTTGGGGAGTTGAGGGGCCTTCTTATTTCTTCTCCCGGGTTTTCTTGAGAAACCTTTCGTTCTCCACGATGAACCGGCTGTGAGTACCTTCGCCTATTTTGCCGGTTTCATCCCAGGCTTCCACCCGGAAAAGGAGGCGGCGCCCGTTTATTTCCAAAAGTTCCCCGGCAGCCCGGACAGTCATACCCGGCGGGGTGGCGGCAAGGTGTTTTATGCTGACTTCAGTGCCCACGGTAGAAAAGCCCGCCGGAAGGGAGGGGTCCGCCGCGGCGACGGAGGCGCCTTCCATGAGGGCGATCATGGAAGGGGTAGCGTAGACCGGAAGGCCGCCGGAGCCCCAGGATTCGGCGGTGTTTTCGCCAGTGACAGTTTCGTGCAGTTCGCCCTTCATGCCGGGCTTGAGCAGGGTATCGAAGTCCATGTGGTATTGTAATCATTTTGAGGGGCCCCGGAAAGCGGGAAACGGGCTTTTTATAATTTTTAAAAACTTACGATGCCCTTCAACCGCAGCCATAATCATAGCTGCGGTTAGGTATTTACCGGTACTTCACCGGTAAATACCTAAAACTTTAAAATAAGCTATCGACAAACGAAAAATTCCTAATTATAATAATATCAGATTCAAATGAAGCAGGAGGCGTCCAGTGGCGGAGGTTTTATCGATAGTATTAGGCGGTGGAAAGGGAACCCGTTTATTCCCGTTGACCCAAGCCAGGGCGAAACCGGCGGTTCCTTTTGGGGGAAAGTACCGGTTAGTGGACATTCCTATTTCAAACTGTATTAATGCGAATCTCAGGCAGATATATATCCTGACACAGTTTAATTCCGCGTCTCTTCATCTGCACCTGTCCCAGACGTACATCTTTGATTCTTTTTCCAAAGGCTTCGTCGAAATCCTTGCAGCCGAGCAGACCTTTGAACATTCAGGATGGTACGAAGGCACTGCGGATGCGGTACGGAAGAATTTCATTCACTTTAGAACCCAAAATCCTTCACATTATATGATTCTTTCCGGGGACCAGCTCTACCGTATGGACCTTAAAGACTTCCTTAATAAACACAGGGAATCGGGGGCGGCCATCTCTATAGCATGTACAACTGTTTCCCGGGAGGACGCCAATCAGCTTGGAATCCTCAAGGTAAATTCAATCAACACGGTTACCGAATTCCTGGAAAAGCCCGGTCCCACAAAAGACATCTCTGATTTTAAAGCCCCTCCCGAAGTGCGGCAGGATAAATCCAGAGGGGATGAATTCCTGGCTTCTATGGGTATCTATGTATTTAACGCCGAAGCCATGGAAAGCTGCCTTGCCAACGAATATACCGATTTCGGCAAGGAGATCATTCCTATGGCTATCAAAAACCTCAAGGTCAACGCCTATGTGTTTAACGGCTATTGGGAAGATATAGGAACCATCAAGAATTTCTACGAAGCGAATCTGAACCTGACCAGCGTAACGCCGAAATTCGATTTTTATGCGGAAGAGAAACCTATCTACACTCATATCAGAAACCTGCCCCCCTCAAAAATGAATTTCAGCAACATGAACCAGTCCATCGCCGCCGAAGGATGTATTATCACCAATGCGACGATTTCTAATTCCATAGTCGGGGTCAGAACCATCATAGAATCAGGGGCAAGCCTCAACGGGGTGATTTGTATGGGCGCCGATTTTTATGAAACCGATGCCCAGAAGAAGCAAAATACCGAAAAGCATGTCCCCAATGTAGGCATAGGCAAGGGTACTATCGTTAAAGGCGCCATCATCGACAAAAACGCATGCATAGGCGAAGGCTGCCGTATAGGTATAGACGACCTGAATCGCAGCGAAGGTAACTACGGCCATTACTACATTGTAGACGGAATCATCGTTATTCCCAAGAATGCGGTACTTTACCCGGGAACGGTAATATAAGAGTTCGGCAAGAATAATATGGCGAAGATGTTATTCTTGCCTGGACTCCGTATCGTCCTTGGGGCGGGTGTTCTCGTGCCGCCATGCAAAGGCAGCCTCATGTTTCCCTTGTCAGTGTCAGAAACCGCCGGATTATAGGTTAAAAAGTCCTTGTATTGGCGTTAAAGTCCCCGGCGTAACATAGGCTAAAAAGGTCTTTGCCCATTCCAAAAAGCCCTGTCTTGATGGGGAATTAGGTTTCCAGCCATTTTTCCCGCTCCTTTTCAAAAATTTTGGCAGACCCGTCCTGGTTTTGGGTGTTCCAGGGAATTTCTGTATTCCTCTATTAGGAACCTTGGGAGAAACTCCTGTCTGTCTGACCACGCCCCATTGTCAAACAGGCAGGTTCCCGCTTTTTTCCCGTCTGTGTTGTAAAATGCGGTAAAGCTATTGGCGGTGGTGTTCTATGTAATAAAACATCACCGCCAATAGTAATACTGGTTACCGGATTGTCAGTGAAGGCATGGACCCTGCGGTTCGACAAAACTGCGAATTTCAAGGAGGCTTTCCCAAAACTGAAGGCAGCGATTGTTTATCCTTCTCACTCCCAGTTCGCCGTCGTATCCCCCATCCCCCCGCTTGAGGTGTCGTTTAATACCCAAGTATTATCGACATAGCTTGCGTAGAGTTTAACCCCCGAAGCCTCGGTGGAATTACGTTTTGTACCGCCATCCACATAAACCGCATGGCCGTCTCCTGATATGGCCGTGTTGTCGGTTGTAGTACCACCGGCGGCATTGTCGGTATCGCCATAAATAATCCCGTCTCTCACTGCTGTCCGGTTTAATCATAGCAAGCCCTCCAGAAGGGGTTGAGGTGAAACGATTTTAGGCGATGGAGGTTTGTTTGTACATAATTCCAGGATAGAGCCTTTAGAAAGAAGAGTTGTTTTTATCATTTGCAATATCTGATGGGCGGAGGCGGTTATGCCGTCAAGCGTTTTGCATATCCACAACAAGACTGATAGTATAAGCGCCGCCCGGATCTGGCTGAACACCGCATTTTCACTAGTCCCCCAAAATGATTTTATCTTCAGGTTTTGTTTTATCCACTTAAAGAACAATTCCACCTGCCATCGCCGCTTGTAGATGTCCGCTATGTCTTGCGCCGCTATCTCCATATTATTGGTGATAAATTCATAGACATGATGGTATTCTTTGTTATAATACTTGATCTTCCGTATCGCCTTTGGGTAATGCTTTTTCGTTTTTGACCCGGTCAACTGTATCAGCACATCAGAAATTATCGGTCCGTCCTTTTCATGGGGATTGTTTGTTATCCGTGTATACGCCCCGTTGCTTTTCATCCGGGTCACAAATGTTGACCCCTGCAAGTCTATAGTATATAAGGATTTATAATCAACATACCCCCGGTCAAGCACATAAATAACACCCTTCTCGTCGCACAGTTCGGCCATGCCGTGAACATCATGAACCTTTCCGTGGCTCAGATACGCGTCATAGGGCATAAGGTTGTCCCCATCCAGGTTCAGATGCAGTTTAACCGCCCCTTTGGCCTTACGATATGCCGCCCGGTCGTATGTCTCAAGGCATAACGAAATAACCGGCGCGTCAATGATGCGCAGGGGGTTCTTAAAGAGTTTCTTCGTTTTCCCCGCTATCATCTGCGCCTTGTCCGCCAGGGCATGAAAAACATCCTCAAACACCTGATGGTCCCGTTTCTCCATGGCGTCGCAGAAGGTGGACCGTTTTAACTGAGGCAAGCCGGCATGATATAA
>JAISOQ010000130.1 GCA_031275515.1 Treponema sp.
ACGAATCTGGTGAAGCAGCGCAGCGGGGAGATGCTGCACGGGAGTCAAGAAGTGTTAGGGGAGAGCCGGAGTCTAGGGCAGGTGACGGAAGAGATAGCGGGAGGTATCCAGGAGATAGCCACGGGAGCGGAACAGATAAACAGTTCGATGAATCGGGTGGCGGGGATAAGCGCGGATAACCGGGAACGGATACAAGCGTTGATGGGTGAGGTGTCCAAGTTTACGATAGAATAACGGGGCGGGATGTATAGGTTCCTGCCGGGGATCGGGGATTTTTATTTTCTGAAACGGTGGAGTCTGTCCCAAAACTAATTGACTGTGCGCTAACGCGCACAGTGCGAACCGGAGGTTCGACAAAACTGCGAATTTTAAGGAGGCTTTACCAAAACTGAATTTTTGGTAAAGCCTCTGTGGATTGATTTATGCGCCGGCCTTGGCGGTGAAGCTCCGGCCCCGCGGAACAATGTCTAATTGAGTAGCCAGCATACCGCAGAATATGAGAATAAAGCCCAAAAGGGTCCAGGTTCCCAGAGGCTCGGAGAGGATGATGACCCCGCCTATGGCGGCGAAGACCCCTTCCAGAGAGAGGAGTATGGCGGCGTGAGCGGGGGGCGCGTACTTCTGGCCCGCCGCTTGCATTGTGTAGGCAAGGCCCACGGAGCCGAAGCCGCCGTAGAGGATGGGGATTATGCACTGCATGAAGGCCTGCGGCGAAGCGGTCTCCCGGAAAAAGGCTGCGGCAAGGGACAGGACGCCGCAGACAATGAACTGTCCCGACGCAAGAACTACCGGGTCCACCCGTTTGACCAGACTGTCGATAAGGAGTACATGAAAGGCCCAAAACAGGGCGCTTATCCCGGTGATGAGATCCCCGGGATTGATGCGCAGGGATTCCGAAGCCGGACCTGAGGCCGGGCCTAAAACCTGGGAAGCAAGGCTGATAAAGAAAAGGCCCGCCAGGGTAAAGAGCGCGCCTATCCAGGTGGGAAGTCCGGTTTTCCTGCCCAGGAAAATACCTAAGACAGGGGTGAATACCACATAGAGCCCTGTAATGAACCCCGAATTTCCGGCGGTAGTGTGGATGATCCCGATCTGCTGCAAGCTTGCGGCGATAAAAAGGCAGCCCCCCGCCAGACAAGAACAGGCCGCAAAAGTCCCGGCTGTCAGGGGCCGGCCTGTGGTTCCATCTTTGCGCCTTTCGGGGTTCCTTAACCGGAAGATGACCAGCGGGAAAAGAGACAGGCTCCCAAGGACGAATCTGACGCCGTTAAATGTAAAGGGACCCAAGGCATCCATTGCCGACCGCTGGGCTACAAACGCGAAACCCCAGATACATGCCGTAATTAAAAGCAGGATGTCCGCCCGCAATGCCTGTTTATTCATGAAAAACATGATATAGTAGGACGATACAGATAACAAGACTAAGGGAATTTTGATGAACGATGCTATCACGTTACTACGAGAATCGGGAGCCATGCTGGAAGGGCATTTTCTTCTTTCTTCGGGGCGTCATTCGAACCGTTATTTTCAGTGCGCCCGGCTTCTGCAATATCCGGACCGGGCGGCGGCGGTCCTGGCTCTGGCGGTAGACCGCATCAAGGCGGAAATACAGGCCGGGAAACTCACCCTGGACGCGGTGGCGGGTCCGGCCCTGGGAGGCATCGTGGTTGCCTACGAACTGGGCCGGCAGCTCGGCCTTCCCGCTTTTTTCACCGAGCGGGACGATACGGGGGCCATGAAATTGCGCCGGGGTTTCGCCGTGGAACCGGGAACCCGTATTCTTATCGCCGAAGACGTAGTAACCACGGGGAAATCTTCGGGAGAAAGCGCGGCAGTCCTGGAAGCCCTGGGCGGACGCATAGAGGCCCTGGCCTGCGTGGTAGACCGCCGGGCTCCCGGTGTGCATATCCCCTGGCCTCTCTACGCCGCAGTCAAACTGGATGCCGCTGATTGGGACGCCGCCGGCTGCGAACTTTGCAAACAGGGGAGCCTGTTTGTCAAACCCGGGTCGAGAAAGTAAGGACCCGAGAGCCTGTCCCAACTGCAAATTTCAAGGCTGCTTTCCCGAAACAGAAGGTTTAGGGAAAGCCTCCCGAGGCATATAATCTGGCAAAGAAGGAGGGGATATGAAACTTCTGGTAATCGGTTCAGGAGGCAGGGAACATGCCATAGCTTGGAAACTGGCGCAGTCGCCGGTTGTGGAACGTATTTATGTGGCCCCGGGGAACGGCGGGACCAGCCGGGAAGCCAAGTGCGCCAATGTCCCTCTCCCCGGCCCCCCCGAATCCCCGGAAGGCCGGGCGGCCCTCCTGGAATTCGCTCAAAAAGAAAGAATATACTTTACCGTTGTAGGCCCGGAAGCGCCTCTGGCGGAAGGCATCGTTGACCGGTTTCGGGAAGCTGACCTGTTTATCCTGGGACCGGGCAGGGAGGCCGCCCGGCTTGAGACGAGCAAGGTCCGGGCTAAGTCTTTCATCGAAAAGTATGGCATCAGAACCGCCCGCAGCCATACCTTTTCGGACTATTACGCGGCCCTGCATTACGCGGAGAATTACTTCAAATCCAATGCCGGTACAAGGGAGCAAGACCAGGAGTTTTTTGTCCGTAAACCATCCTCCGCCTCCGCCCACATTCCGCCCCTGGTGATCAAGGCCGACGGGCTTGCATCCGGCAAAGGAGTCGCTGTGGCGGACAGTCTGGAAGAAGCGGAAAGAACGCTCCGTTCCTTTATAAAAGAAGGAAGCCTGGGGGAAGCGGGCAAAACCGTACTTCTGGAAGAATTCATAAACGGAAAGGAAGTTTCGGTCCTGGCCGCAGTGAGCGTCAGGCCCGGAAGAAAGGGGACCATTCTGCCGTTTATACCCGCGCGGGATCACAAGCGCCGGTTTGACGGCGATAAGGGGCCTAATACCGGGGGTATGGGAGCCATTGCGCCGGTTCCGGACTTCTCCGCCGCCGCCAGGGTGGATTTTACCGCCAAAATTTTAAAGCCTACTCTTAGCGGGCTGGAACAGGAAGGTCTGGATTACCGGGGCTTCATCTTCTTCGGTCTTATGGTCAAGGATGATCATTGCTATCTTCTGGAATACAATGTCCGGCTTGGCGACCCTGAAACTCAGGCCGTCCTGCCCCTCATGGAGACGGATATGACAGACTTGTGTACCGCCGTTCTGAGGAATAACCTGGAAGCTTTTCCCCTTACCTGGAAATCCGGCGTGGTCTGCGCCCCGGTGGCAGTAGCCGATGGCTACCCCGGCCCTTACCGCAAAGGGGATTCCATCATCATAGATGAGGCGCGGCTGAATCAATCGGAAGGGCGCATCTTTTTCGCCGGAACCTCCGCAGCCGGGGACGGCCCCCTGGTTACCTCCGGCGGACGGGTCCTGGCGGCCTCAGCCTGGGGCGCCGACCTGGAAATCGCCCGGACCAAAGCCTACGCCGCTTTGCATAGCATTACTTTTCCGGGAATGGGCTGCCGCCGGGATATAGGCGCAGTATAATCCCCCCAGGGTCCGCATGGTATTGAGGCAGTTTCAAAATCTGATATTTTTGAAACCGCCTTATTTCTTTAATTCCTGTCCGGGCCTTTTAATATAACGTGAGTTCGATGGAATCTAAGGGCCGCGAATTATTCGGATACATTAGCGGTAATTCGCGTAATTGCGGACCTTAGTCCGGCGGAATTTAAAGTAACCGGGGGGCAGACCTCAAAAGGCGGGACATCAGGCGTTCCGCCGGGTGTGAACAGAGCATGAACGCCGGATTATCCCCTTCTTTTCATACTTCCCCGCCCTGTGGTAGAATGGCCTATGCGCATAGCGTATCTCACACATCTGCCAGGAGGCCCTTTTTATGAACAATGTATTGTCAATTTTGCCTGACCCCC
>JAISOQ010000142.1 GCA_031275515.1 Treponema sp.
CCAGGCTGGGGTTTCCGGATCGATCTTCCCCCGGACATGGAGTTGCAGGCCGGTGACGGAAAGAACAAATTTTCTTTCCAGTCGCCCGAAGGCGTCAGCTTTGAACTGGCGGCCTATCCTCCCTCAAGTTATGAAGACATCGGCCAAATGACGGCGGATATACAGAAACGGATTGGCAATACCGGGGCTGTTTCCGGTTTTGATTATTACGGGTGCGGCGCGGCCCTCATGGAACTTTCCTTTTCGGGCAATGAAGGTTGGGCGCTCTTTGTCGAACTTGAGGAAACAGCCGCCGGTACGGAAAACCAGGGCGGCGGTTCCAGGCCGAAGCTTTTGGCCCTCGCCTTTGGGCCGGCGGGAAAGGCGGAGTTTCAGCCCATCTACCTTTCCGCCCTGGATTCCGTGGCCCCTACGGCCCTGCATACCCTTGCACCCGGCCCCATAACCGAATTTGCCTATCCCCGGGAAAACCGGAAGCGGATCCGTCCGGCAAACAGCCGCACCCAGGCGTGGATCTTCGATACCGATGCCGAAGCCGCCCAGTCCCTGATAGACCGGGAATTCGGCATACTCCGCCTCTACAGTTCCGGCCCCCGCTGGAAAGAAGCCTGGATTCGGTTTTACCGGGCCATTTTTCGGGATTCCTTCGACAGGCTGCGGGACATCGCCATAAGCCTTGAACGGGAATGGGCGGAGGAGCAGGATGCCCCGGCAAACAGGGAAAATGGCGCAAGGGCCGCCGGTATTCCGGAACAGGCCCTTAAATGGGTTCAGTCCTTTTCCTACGAACGGAACCTTATGGGCAGCGATTTTGTAAACCTGGTAAGCGCCGCCCTGGAAGGCCGGGGGGACTGCGACAGCCGCTCCCTGCTCTGGGCCGTCATTCTAAGCCAGACGGAAATTCCCGCCGCGATTATGGTTTCCCGTGAGTACAGTCACGCGATGGGCCTTGTCGATAAAGACGGTTCCGGAGCCCGCTTCGAATTTGAGAACAAAAAATGGCTTGTCGCCGAAACCACGGCGCAGGTTGCCCTGGGGCAGATCAACAGCAAAACCAGCGACAGCGAAAAGTGGATAGGGGTCAATTTCTATTAGTAGGTTGATTAAACTAAATCATCGGATAAAAGCAAGAAGAATAATAACCACAAAGGAACACAAAGGGCTATGTTTCTTAGTCTTTTCTCTCCTTCGTGCGCCTTTTTCTCCTTCGTGGTTGATTTCTCTTTCTCTTTGTGTAAGTACACATATCAGAATATTTAGTCCTGACTACCTACTAGTATCCCGACACAAATGAAAATGCGGTTTCGTTTCTCCCTGCGCGAAATCGCGACATACAGCCATTGCAAACGCACAGCGTTTGCGTGCGCAAGGGATTGGAGGGGCGCGAAGCGACCCCCGCAACCCCGCATAGGCGGGGTGAGGAGGTCGGAGCGAAGCGGAGCCCCGGAAAGCCCGGTCCCCGGCGAAGCCGGGGATGCGCCCAATATAAACTCGATATTCGGCCTATTAATCCCGGCGCTAACGCCTGAGTTCGGCGATTTTTTGCAGTTCCTTGGGGTTAAACAGGTCCCGAATGTCCAGAATGATGAGGTACCCATGTTCCTGGCGCACCACTCCCTGAATGTACTCCGCCCCGATACCGCTTAACATCTGCGGCGGCGGCTGGATATCCTCTTTTTCGATGGTAACCACCCTGGAGACCCGGTCGATAATGACTCCCAGCTTCATCCCGTCAATGTCAATGATAATAAAACCCGAAAGGAGCTCGTCCTCCTCGGAATTCAGAACCCTTTTCAGATGAAACCGCTTATGCAGATTGATAATGGGGATAATTTCGCTTCGAAGATTGAATATCCCCTCTACATACGCCGGAGCATTCGGGATCGCCCTGATAGCCTGAACCCGGACGATTTCCTTAACGTCCATGATATTTATCCCGTACAACTCCTCACCCAGTTGAAAAGTAACCAATTGGTTCTGATCAGCCATATTTGCTCCCTTAGCCTGTTTACTCATTCAAGTATACTATCAACATACGGTTTCTGCAAGGTTCTATTTTATACCGCTTCCGCAATTATCGGGGGGGAAGCCTCCCCCCCGCCCCGCACGGCTTGCAGGCAAGCGCCGTTGCGGGGCTCCCCCCTCTACGGGGGCCGGACGGCCGGCGGCTTTGCGGCCCCCGTAACGCCCCCGGAACCGGGGTCAGACCTCGGTGCGCCTTGCCGGGCAGAACCGTCACGGACCGCCCAGCTCCGGCATTTTTTTTGACGCTGTCGGCCAGCATTTCTTCCATAGCCTGAAGCCTTACCAGGATCCAGACCGTGCCGCATCCATGCCGTGGTGGGCTCGTCGGCGATGAGGAGCAGGGGATTGCAGGTCATTGCCATGGCGATCATGGAACGCTGGCGCATGCCCCCCGAAAACTGATGGGGATATTCGGCAGGGTATCGCGTTTTTCGGCTTTCAAATTCGAGGAAGGCGAGCCCGGGGAAGTCGCGGAAATAGCGTTGTTCCTGGCCTCACCGGAAAGCCGTCTTATTAATGGCGCCGTAATTCTTGCCGATCGAGGCTGGAACGCTTACTAAACGCTACACCCCTGCCTTAGCTGACAGCGCTCTTTGCCGCCTCCACCACGCGGCTTACCAGGACGGCATCGGTCACCGAGCCTATGCCGGGCACGGGGCTGATCCCCACATCAGTACATCATTAGTTGATGCAACAGGATAAATACATAGAAAATCACCCTAACGGAGAAAATACCGCCAGGAAGCCCTCGTCAGTGGTTTGGCTTGAGCCTGTTTGTTTTACTTTTCCGGATGGGTTAAAAAAGAGTGAAGGATGAGGAGTGAAGTGAAGAAAGCGAATGTAAAGAGTGAAAAGCAAAAGTATGCGAGAAAAGAAGCCGAACCCTGTCTCCGCTTCCTTTTTAACTCTCCACTAACTCTTCACCCCACTCCTCACTCTCAACACTTCACACTTTCTTCCTTTCTACCAGGTGATCCCCTTAAACTCCGAGGCAAAGAGGGCGTCTCCGGGGTTGGCGTCAATGGTTCCCTGTCGGACCAGAGCGTCGGCGTAGCCTTTTAGTTGTGCCGTGGCAAGCTGGGTGGTAAAGCCCAGTTTGGGATTGCTGTTGATGATGGCCTGGCGGTCAACGGTCACGTACTTGGCGGCAATGTCCACGATGTCCGCGGCCACCGGGTTGGACAGGATAAGTTGGTCCGCCTCGGCAATGGCCTCGATAAAGGCTTTGGCGTCGCCCAGTCGGGTGGCGATAAAGTCCTTGTTGGCGTTGATGGTCCGGCAGGGGGGATTTTCCCCGGCCAGGTTGGGATCGATTTTCCCGTCACCGTCGGCGTCGGAGGCGCCGTTAAAGAGGGTCTTGTACCGGGGGTTCCCCTGGGCGTCTTTGGCCAGAAGGGCCAGAGCCACAAAGGGTTCCTCCAGAATGGCGCCCTTTACCTGCCCCGCGTCCAGGGCGGCAATGGCGGCGCCGGGCGCCAGGGTCACCAATTCAAAGTCGGTGTTGTACTGGCTCCGCAGAGCGTCCCGGATGAGGATCACCGCGCAGCAGGTGGTGGAAAGCCCGGCGATCTGCTGACCCTTGAGGTCAGCGGGGGTCCTGTAGGGGGCGTTGGCCGGGACTACCAGTACAGACGTACAGGGAATCTTCACCTGGGCGATGATGGTGATGTTCTGCCCCTTGGCAATGGGGGTGATGACCCCGGTGGGGCAGTTAAACACGATGTCCGCCTCCCCGCCGACTACCGCCGCCACGCCGGAACTGGTCTGCTGGATCTCCACCTCCAGGCCCCGCCTGGTAAAAAGTCCTTTTTCATAGGCCACGTAGAGGTTGAGGTGGTGGGTGGAGTTGGCGTCCGCCACGATCACCTTCTTGCCCGACAGAGCCAAAGCCGCCGGCTGTTGGGCCGCGGGAGCCGCTTCATCTTTTCTTGCCCCGGCCCAGAGAGCCGCGGAAAGAGCCGCAAAGGTCAACAACATACAGAATGTTTTCTTCATGGAATCCTCCTATAAATTCCTATTATATTGATAGTCTTTATAATATATCAAAACTATAGGTTTAGTCAAGCGCTTGTGTTGTCTAATTATGATATAACCAGGAATTTTTAACCATAAGGAGTGTGGAACAAATGAGGTTAGGGATGAGTACAAGACGGGAGATTTATGAGGCCCATTATAGGCGTTCCCTTCAGGCACTCTTTTTTTCGATAAAAATTTATCCAGAAATTTGGTGACTGGCATTGCGTCACGAAAGCTCGTGAAAGGAAGAAATAGGAGAAACCTTTCGAAATGACCTAATGAGACTGCCGAAAGGCGCACCTCATCCGGAAAGGTGTAGCGAACCGCCGGAAGCGAGTCTTGCACGGGCTTTGGCGACAAAGTTTGTGAAGCGTAGACAGCGAATACAAAAGCCGCGTTATTGAACCTCGAAAAACCTAATGCAGGAGGCTTTCACTGTTGTCAGGGTGGGAGCGAAAGCGAA
>JAISOQ010000196.1 GCA_031275515.1 Treponema sp.
TTTTCGGGATACACCCTGAGGGGGGATACCCCATAATCTCCTTGAACTGCCGGTAAAAATGGGTTACATCGGTAAAACCGCAGACTTCGGCGACATCCCCTACCTTGTACTCCCCGGTAGAAAGCAGGTTCTCCGCTTTTCTGACCCGGACCCGTATTATATAACGGTTCAGGCTCAGGCCGGTTTCCTGCTTAAACAGAGCGCCGAAATAATGGGGATTGAGTTTGACCATATCGGCCATCATCCGGACTGAATTTTTTTCGGCATAATGGGATGTCAGATAACGGATTACCTTTGCCACCCGAAAATCCACGTCCGATGAATCCTTGTTGTATACGATTAGTTCAAAAAAGCGGTGCAGTACCAGCAGGAACAGGCCCCGGAGTTTAATCCTGCTCCCCGGCTGCCTGTCCAGCCAGGTATTTGAAAGCTCGTGAAGCAGATGAATGATGTCCTCTTTGCTGCCGATATGGCGGACTATAGGGAAAGGAAGCCGTACCGGGGCGCCCTTTGAGTCGTGGAGGTGAAAATTCACCGAAAAGCAGTGCATCAGCCTGTCGGGAAAGGTGACGCCCGCCCGTACGGTTCCCGGCGGCAGGCACAACAGATCGCCTGAGGATACGTTGTAGACATTGCCGTCAATAGTGTACCGGGCGCTGCCTTTGATAATATAGGTGGTATCGCATAGGGGAAATTTATGTTCCGGTAAATGCCATGCGGGCGTACATTCCCGGTACACGACATATTCAATATCCGGCGCCAGATCGTTTTCTATGTCCGGCATACTATCCTCCTGCCGCCTGCCCGTTTATTTTTATATGCCCGGAACCATTTGTCAATAACAATTTTTTGAATCCCCAAAGTCCGTACAAGCCGGCGGATTACAAATTGGCGGAGCCTCGTTGAGCCGCCATTATTTGATATGCAAATTATACAATGTCTATGTATTTTGTACATGGCGGGAATAGAAATAAAGATGATATTTCTATTTGTTATGGAGAGATTGTTGCTGCCCGCCATTATCGGCGAAGGCATGGTTTTACAGCAGGGCGTTCCGCTTCCCCTGCGGGGCAGGGCCCGTCCGCATACAAAAGTTACGCTTGTTTTTTTGGATAAATCCTATACCGCCGAATCCGACGCCCAGGGCGGCTGGCAGATAGATCTGGCTCCCATGAGTCCCGGCGGTCCCTATACCATGGAGTTCAGTTCCGCCGGAGAAACCCTCAGGATAGGCGATATTTATTCCGGCGACGTGTGGCTGTGTTCGGGCCAGTCCAATATGGAACTGCCCCTGGAACGCCTCAGGGACGACTTCCCCGAAGAATGGCGGACGCCGGTGAACAGTCTGATACGGCAGTTCAAGGTTCCCCAGGAATGGGATTCCTCCGAACCACGGCAGGAACTTTCCGGCGGCGCGTGGACGGCGGCCTCTGCGGAGACCCTCAAAGAGTTCTCCGGGACAGCATGGTTCTTTGCAAAAAAAATGTATGAAACCCGCGGCATCCCTATGGGCCTTATCAATGCGGCCTGGGGCGGTACTCCGGTTGAAGCCTGGATGAGCCGGGAAGCGCTGGCGGACTTCCCGGAAATAATAGCCTGGGGAGAACAATACGCCGACGCCGCTTACCGGGAGGGCGTTGTCAGGAAAAGCCGGAACGCAGTCGCCCTCTGGACAGAGAAGGTGGAACAGGAAGATTCGGGCATTAAGGAAAAATGGTATCTGAACGAAATTAATGACAGCCGATGGGAAACCCTTTCCCTGCCCGGCGATTTTTCCGAGGCAGGCATGAAAGATTTTTGCGGCGTTGTGTGGTTGCGGAGGAGTTTCGACCTTCCCGCTTCCCTTGCCGGCAAAGAAGCCCGGATATGGCTTGGCACTATCGTGGATGCCGATACGGTTTATGTAAACGGAATGGCCCTAGGCGGCACCGCCTACCGGTATCCTCCGCGTAAATACGCGGTTCCCTCAGGTCTTCTCCAAAACGGAGAGAATCAGATAACCATCAGGGTGATCTGTAATAACGGACAGGGCGGCATAACCAGGGGCAAACCTTTCCGCCTTTTTGCGGAGCAGGGAGCCGTTGAACTGGCGGGACGCTGGAAATATAAAATCGGAATGAACGCCCCTGTGCGCCCGCAGGAATTCTTCCTTCACTATCAGCCTATGGGGCTTTACAACGCCATGATAGCCCCGCTGCTCAGTTTCCCGGTACGGGGCGTCATCTGGTACCAGGGAGAATCCAACGATTCAGAGCCGAAAAATTACGGCGCCCTGTTTGCCGCAATGATTCGTGACTGGCGGGATAAGTACCGGCAGGAAGCGCTTCCCTTTCTGTTTGTGCAGCTTCCCCTCTACGGGCTTCCCGGCGAAAACACCGAAGCAAGCTCCTGGGCCCTGTTGCGCGAGGCCCAGGCATCCGCCCTGGCCCTGCCCGCAACGGGTATGGCTGCGGCCCTGGACCTGGGGGAATGGAACGATCTGCACCCGGTAAATAAAAAAGGCGTGGGTTACCGTCTGGCCCTGGCTGCCGAACGTCTTTTATACAACACGGCAAACACCGCCCCCGGCCCCATAGCGCGCAGCGTGGAGTTCCGCGACGGCGCGATAACCATTACCTTTGATAACTGCGGCGGCGGCCTTATTTCCGGCAGTACGCCCTATATAACCCTGATGTCCAAAGACGGCGCCTTCCGCCTTCCCGCAGAGATCCTTGGGCCTGACCGTGTATCCATAGACGTTTCTTCGGTTGCGGAACCGGAAAAAGTATTATACGCTTGGGCGGATAACCCGGCGGACCGGAGTCTCTACAATGCCGAAGGATTACCGGTTATTCCCTTCCGTATAAGAATCGGCGCAACTATACCATGACCTGCGGGTCATGTATAAACCTGTCCCAAAACTGTGCGCTAACGCTCACGGTTTTGGGACAGCCTCGTATTTCATCCGTAAATTCTTCAAAAAAACGCAGCCAAATGCTTGACCCCCGCCGGACGGGACAGTATAGTAAATTTATAGTTAGTATATGCTAACATACAACAATAATACTATACCGTTAAGGAGGCATTATTATGTCTATGATTCAAAAAGAAATCGGTGATTTCTCCGTACAGGCGTTTCAGGGGAATTCTTTTAAGACCGTAACCAAAGCTGATATTCTTGGCAAGTGGAGCGTCTTTTTCTTTTATCCGGCGGACTTTACCTTTGTCTGTCCCACCGAGCTGGAGGACCTGGCAAACAAATATGATGATTTTAAGGCCCTGGGCTGCGAAATCTATTCGGTTTCCTGTGATACCCACTTTGTCCACAAGGCTTGGCATGATGTTTCAAAGACGATTCAGAAGATCCGCTATCCCATGCTGGCGGATCCCACCGGGGCCCTGGCCCGGGACTTCGAGGTGATGATCGAGGCCAGCGGCGTAGCCGAGCGGGGGGATTTTATCATAAACCCGGA
>JAISOQ010000257.1 GCA_031275515.1 Treponema sp.
GGCAAAGACCGTATTGTGGCGCTGACGGAAAACGGGGCGATCCCCGATCCGGACAAATGTTTAGAGGACAATGCCATGTGGTCCTGGTTTATGACCTGGAACGACGGCTCCGGTTCTACTCAGGGCCAGACCCATGAAAATAATTTCTGGACCGGGGAATACCACAATACCGGGAGCCATAAGAACAAGGTCTACCATCATGACCTGGTAATTACTTTGGACGAACTGCCGGATATATCCGGGTACCGCAAAAACTGAATGAGAGCTTGAGAACGAAGGTTGAATATGGAATTACAGAGGATAAAGAATGAAGCGTTTTTTTATTACCCGGTGGTTTGTCCTGCTGTTTCCGGGATTGTTTTTCAGCGGCTGCGGGAATACCGGAATTACGGAGGCTGCCAGAATGTCTGATACTGAAAATGAATTTACCCCTGAGGGGATGACCGGGCTTGACGCCTTGAGCTATTTCCGGGAGCAAGGCTTGAACATAGGGTGGAATTTGGGGAACGCCCTGGACGCCCACCGGGGCGGCGTATCCGGCGAGACTGCCTGGGGGAATCCCCGTATTACGGGGAAAATCTTTGAGGGCGTAAAAAAGGCGGGGTATCAGGTTGTGCGCATTCCCATTACCTGGATGGGCCACATCGGGGAAGCGCCGGATTACCACATAGACCCTGATTTTTTGAAACGTACAGCCGAGGTTGCGGGGTACGCCCGGGATGCGGGCCTCAAGGTAATCATCAACCTCCACCATGACGGGGCTACCGAAAGCGGCGGCAAAGACCTGGGCTGGCTTTCGATCAACAAGGCCCGGCAGAGCGAAGAAGGCATGAGGGAGGTAACGGCCCAGTTTGAGCGGGTTTGGGTGCAGATTGCCAAATACTTTAAAAACTACGGCGATTACCTCATGTTTGAATCCATGAACGAGGTCCACGACGGCAACTGGGGCTGGGGCAAAGAACAGGATCAGAAACCCCAGTACGAGATCGTAAACCAGTGGAATCAGGTTTTTGTAAACGCCGTGCGCAGTACCGGGGGCAACAACGCCGGGCGCTTTCTGGTCATCCCCGGGTACTGTACCGTCCCCAGGCATACTACGGCGGATTATTTCAAGCTGCCCCTGGACAGCGCTCCGGGGGTGAATAAGCTCATCGTTACCGTGCATTATTACGACCCCTACGAATTCTGCATCGCCGCTGCCCGTCATGCTTGGGGTTCCGATGCGGATAAGCGCAAGGCGGACCAGGACTTTAAGGCCATTGCCGATAGGTTTATTACCGGCGGGCAAGTACCGGTCATTATCGGCGAAAGCGGCGCGGTACGCCAGGAAGGTTACGAGGCGGCGCGCCTTGAATACTTCGAGTATGTGTACGGTAAAGCCCATGAACTGGGACTCGTTCCCATCTATTGGGATAACGGGGCCTTCGGTTCAGGGGGAGAAAATTTCGGGCTTTTTAACCGTACTACCGGCGAGCCCTACTCTGAAGAAACAGACGGGGTTATCAAAGCCATGATACTCGCCGTAGAGTGAATTTTTTTGGAAGAATTGCTGTTTGCAAGGAGAAAAGCATGGTGAGACAACTATGCGCCGCCCTGATCTGGGGTTCCATCATATTGACCGGCTGTGCGACGGACGCTGCTTTGCGGGAATCCGCGCGGATTCCCGCGCCGGCTGACAATCCACGCCTCCAACATGCAATGGCAAAACTCCGCCGGGGCGAAACCGTTTCCGTGGCGGTCCTGGGAGGGTCTATTACTGCCGGGCATCAGGCTAAACCTCCCGCTTCGGCAGGATGGGCGGGCCTCGTCGCCCGGTGGTGGCGGGAAAAGGCCGCGGAGACCGGCGGCAAAATCGAGTACCATAACGCCGGGGCCAGCGGCACTGATTCCGCTTTTGGGGCGGTCCGCGTCAGGGATCAGGTCCTTGTCTACGAGCCGGATGTGGTGTTTGTGGAATTCGCCATTAACGATCAGTGGCTTAACTCACGGGTACGCCGGCGTTCATACGAGGGAATCCTGCGGCAGCTGCTTGCCGGTTCCAGCCGTTCCGTCATTCTCCTTGCCCTGAACGAAAAAGCCAGGCCGGACAAGAGCGCCGGGGCCGATGAGGAGCGGATCGGCGATCATTACGGACTGCCCACTCTTGTATGGGCGGATTGGGTCAAACTCTCCGCCTGGGACCTGTACTTTACCGGCGGCGAAACTATTCACCCGAACAACGAGGGCCACGCCGGCATTGCCGCCGGTATTACCGCTTACCTTGACGCTGTGTGGGATTCCCTGCCTCCGGACGGCGCCATTCCTTCTGTTGACCCCGGACTGCCGGAAGCCCTTGTGTCCGGGGAATTCCAGAACATAACCCTCATCGGCGGGAACGACACGGAAGCCCTGGCGGTTCCCCTGGAGTCTACGGGCTGGCAGGCGCAGAAAGCGATACTTCCCGATGAATGGATAAACAGCGGCAAGGGGCTGCTGACGGGCTGGACAACGGATAAACCCGATGCGGATCTTCCCATCCGGGTCCGGGGAAAATCAGTGGGAGTGCTCTTTACCGAAAGCGATCAGTACCGGAACGGCCTGGCCTGGATAGAAGACCCGGACGGAACGGAGAAGCCTAAAGTAACCATCAACGCCTATGTAAGCTACCGGACCGGGTACTACGGCTATGCCTACGCCGAAATCGCCGATAACCTTGATCCGGCTAAAGAGTACATCCTGCATCTTGCGGTTAATACCGGCGGCAGACAAAACGCTCCGGCCAATGTGATCGGCGTTGTTTGTACGAACCTTTAGGACTTGGAGGGAGAATGAAGGAAGAAGGGATAATGACGAAGTTGTGGAACGCCTACAGGGGGCAAATTATTACCACAGGGATCATTATCGCCGGGCTGGTTCTTTTTTTTGCCGCCCGGAGCGGGGAAGAAAATTTTTCCGGAAAATATGAAGGCGCCGATTTGAGGGGAGGAGAGACTGGCCGGGCGAATACCTATGTCCGGTATCTGGAACGCCGGGCGGATGTTCCTGCCGGCCCCGGGGATATTCCGGTTGATGTTTTTTCTTATTCCGCGGCGGAAGGGGTAACTGAACTTGCGGATTTTGAAGGCAGCCCGAAGGTCCTCAGGACGGAAGAAAAGAGCTTTGTCGAATATTCCCTCCGCCTTGACCGGGCCGGCCTTTACAACCTCTACATTGAATACTTTCCCGTTGAATCCCGGGGGATTGCCATAGAACGGAGCCTCAAGATCAATGGGGAGACGCCGTTTCTGGGGGCGGAACAGCTTGTTTTTCAGCGGGTCTGGGGCGACGCGCCGGGAGGCGTCAGGACCGATAACCAGGGCAACGAAATACGTCCCACCCAGATCGAAAAGCCCCGCTGGGAGGCCGCATGGTTCAAAGATCCCCTGGGGTATACCGCCGAACCGTACAGGTTTTATTTTGAGGCCGGGGAAAACACCATACGTCTTGAGGGCATTAATGAACCGATGGCAATCCGCGCCTTTGGCCTGACCGCCATTGCCCCCGTTAAAAGTTACGCGGAGTATGCGGCGGGTTTTGATGCGGATACATTCAAAAACAGGGACGCCGCCTTTATGATGAAAATTCAGGGGGAAGAGGCGGCGTACCGTTCCGATCCTTCCCTCTATGCAATTTACGACCGTTCCTCGGGAGCGACGGAACCGGCCAGCGTGGCGAAGATCAAGCTCAACATGATAGGCGGCCAGAGCTGGCGCGTGGCCGGGCAGTGGATAGAATGGGAATTCGCCGTCCCGGAGGACGGCATGTACCGTATTTCCGTCAAGGCCCGGCAGAATTACAACCGCGGCTTTGTGTCGAACCGTTCCGTTTTGATTGACGGGCAGATTCCCTGCGGGGAAGTCTCGGCGGCGCCTTTCAGGTACGACAACAAATGGAGGCTGGTTACCTTTCAGGATGAAAGGGGAGGGGATCTCTACTTTCCCCTGGCCAAGGGCGGACATTCCCTGCGGCTCCAGGCTGCCCTGGGGGAGCTTGGCGGCATATTGAATACTATGGAAGAAAGCGTGTACCGCCTGAACGACAGTTACCGTAAAATCCTGGTATTGACCGGGCCGGACCCCGACATATACCGGGATTACCGGGTGGATGTGGTGTACCCGGAAATTATTACCGCAATGGCCCTGGAAAGCAAAATCCTCTACAAACTGGTTGACGATCTGACCTTCTATTCCGGGGAACGCAGCGCCCAGGCGGCGGCGGCGCTGACCCTTGCCCGGCAGCTCGAACTTTTTGTGCGCCGGCCCGACAAGATCCCCCGGAGCCTGGTGAACTTCAAGAATAACATCAGCGCCCTGGGGGACAGCCTGATAGCCCTTGCCCAATCCCAGCTTGATGTGGATTACCTTGTGATCAGCGCGGCGGAAGCGGAACTGCCGCTTGTAAAAGAAAATTTCCTCCTTCGCGCCTCCCATGAGATACGTTCCTTTATCGCGTCTTTCTTTGTGGATTACAACAACCTGGGGGATGTGTACAAAGGCAGGGACGCAATCGAGGTGTGGATGCTTGCCGGACGGGATCAGAGTACGATCCTCAAGGCGATGATCGACGACACCTTTACGCCTCAAACGGGGATCAGGGTGAATGTAAAACTGGTAACCGCCGATGCGGTTATGCCCTCCGTAGTGGCCGGCACCGGGCCGGACGCGGCGATTACCGTCCAGCAGGCGGATCCGGTGAATTACGCCGTCCGCAAGGCCGCGATGGATCTCTCGAAATTCGACGGCTTTGACAGCCTTGCGCGGGAGTTTGACGACAGTGTTTTTGTGCCTTTCCGGTACGCCGGCGGCGTGTATGCCCTGCCGGAAACCCAGTATTTTCACGTCATGTTCTACCGCAAAGACATCTTTGAGGAACTGGGCATCAAAATCCCTGAAACCTGGGACGACTTGATAAGTATTCTGCCGGCCATTCAAAAAAACAACATGAATGTCGGCATTCCCTCAGTCGCGACAACCGTGCAAACCTCCATCGACTTTTCAAATTTCCTGGCCCATCTCTACCAGCGGCATGGAACGCTCTACAACGAAGACGGTTCCCGCACCCTGCTTGACGGCGAAACCGCCATTGAAGCTTTCGATGCGTACTCGAAATTTTTTACCCATTATAAAACGCCTATGGTCTTCGATTTTGTAAACCGGTTCCGTACCGGCGAGATGCCCCTGGGCTTTGCGGATTACACGAACTTTAATACCCTGGAAGTTTTCGCCCCGGAAATACGCGGCCTTTGGGGTTTTGCCCGTATGCCCGGCATCAGGCAGCCGGACGGGACCATAGACCGTTCCGTACCCACCGGGACCCTGGCGTCGATGATCTTCTCCAATGCGGATAATCCCGGACACGCCTGGGAATTCCTCAAGTGGTGGGTCAGCGGGGATACGCAGCTCCGGTTTGGGCGGGAGCTTGAGAGCGTCATGGGCGCCGCGGCCCGGTATCCCACGGCGAATTTTGACGCCTTTATACGCCTTTCCTGGGGCGCGGAGGAGATGGCGGTGCTGCGGGAACAGCGCTCCTGGACGGTGGGGACGCCGGAGGTTCCGGGGGGCTACTATGTTACCCGGCATATAACCAATGCGGTGCGCCGGGTCCTGAATGAGGGCGAGGACACCAGGGAAACCCTGCTTGATTACAGTTTGACTATTAATGACGAATTAATAAAAAAGCGGAAAGAATTCGGTCTGGAATAAGGGGGCGGAAGGATGAGTTTTGCACGGTATGCCGCAAAGAAAAAGCGTTCGTTTCTTCACCTCATAAAAGAGATTGTACGCCACAGGGTATGTTATCTTTTCCTTGCCCCCTTTGCGGTGGTGTTCGGCCTTTTTTATGTGGCGCCTTTGGCGGTTTCAATTTTCTACAGTTTTACCTATTACAATATTCTTGAGCCTCCGCGGTTCATAGGGCTCCGCAACTACATCAACCTGCTCCTGGGGGATGACGTGTTTTTGACCGCCATGAAAAACACCTTCATCATGGTGGCGATAACCGGTCCTGTAGGCTACATCGCCTCTTTTCTTTTCGCCTGGTTTATCCATGAACTGCCGCGCTACATCAGGGCCTTTGTAACGCTGGTATTTTACGCCCCCTCCATTTCCGGGGCGGTCTACATGATTTGGGCGATTATTTTTTCCGGCGACGCCTATGGGTATATAAACGGCCTTTTAATGCACCTGGGAATATTGGACCAGCCGGTTTTGTGGCTTACGGATCCCAAATATATGATGCCGGTGATCCTGGTGGTCATACTGTGGATGAGTTTAGGCGCGGGTTTTCTGGCGTTTATTGCCGGCCTTTCGACAATTGACGAAACCCTCTATGAGGCGGGGCTGATAGACGGCATAAGGAACCGGTGGCAGGAACTCTGGTACATCACCCTGCCGAACATGAAAGGGATGCTCATGTTCGGGGCGGTCATGGCGATTACCCAGTCCTTCGGCGTGGCGGACGTAACAATCGCCCTGGCGGGTTTCCCCAGTACGGATTATGCGGTGCATACGGTGGTGAATCACCTGGTAGATTACGGCTCCATCCGTTTTGAAATGGGCTACGCTTCCGCCATTGCGACCCTGCTTTTTTTGACCATGATCCTGTGCAACGCGCTCATCCAAAAGATGCTGCGCCGGGTAGGAACCTGAGGGGGCGGCGCTATGGGTATAATAACGAAGAAGCCGGTAAAACGGAAAAAGGGCAGAAGGGGGCTGAACCGCTCTTACGGCGGCGATGCTGTTATTATCGTAATACTCACGATCTTCGGGCTGTTCTTTGCCTATCCCCTGGTGTATGCCTTAAACAACGCCTTTAAGCCCTTGAATGAGATATTCCTGTTCCCGCCCAAACTCTTTGTCCGTCAGCCGACGCTGAATAACTTTCAGGACCTCTTCATCATCATGAGCAAGTCCTGGGTTACCTTTTCCCGGTACATCTTCAATACCGTGTTTATCACCGCGGCGGGGACGGCGGGGCTTATCATCGCGGCGTCTATGGGGGCTTACGTCATCTCGAAGTACCGTTTTCCCGGAGGGCGGCTGTTTTTCAGCCTGGTCATAATTACCCTTATGTTTTCCGGCTATGTTACGGCAATCCCGAATTACCTGGTGATGACCAGGCTCGGCTGGGTTGACACCTATCTTTCCGTCATTGTTCCGGCCTTTGCCATGCCTATGGGTTTCTTTTTGTTGAAGCAGTTTATCGACACCATACCCAACACCCTGCTTGAGGCGGCGAAGGTTGACGGCGCCAAAGAGTGGCGTATATTTGTGCATCTGATCCTCCCTATGATCAAACCCGCATGGCTCACGGTGATGATATTCTCCGTGCAGAATTTATGGAACGCCAGGGCTTCCAACTTTATCTATTCGGAACAGCTCAAGACCCTGCCCTATGCGCTGTCCCAGATCATTTCCGGCGGCGTCGCACGGGCAGGGGTCGGCGCGGCGGTTACCCTCTTTGTCATGATCGTTCCGCTGCTTATGTTCATTTTTGCCCAGAGTAATGTCCTGCAAACTATGGCGAATTCGGGGATAAAAGAATGATGCGGAAGACTTTGACCGTCCGGGGCCGGTGTCCCGGCAGGACAGCCCATACAAACCCCCTCCTTGCCGGGGCCGCGGGTTTACTGCGTTTCGCGGGTATTGCATTGCTGCTTTGCGGCCCTGTGTTTGCGGAACCGTCGAACTACACGTACAACTACGATTTCTGGAACGAGCCTGCCGCCTCTCCTGACGCATACCGGGTGGGCGCGTATCTCCTCGGTTCGTCTCTGGGTACGGACAATTTTCGTGATCCCCAGGGGCTTTTTATCAGGGACGACCGGATATATGTCTGCGATTCGGGCAACAACCGGATAGTCCTGATCGGCGTAAATGCCGGCGGGGAATATGAGATCCGGGCGGTGATTTCCTCCGTGCTGATAGACGGAGAGGAAAGCCCGCTTGATTATCCTATGGATCTCTTTGAAACACGGGACGGCGAGATTTATATAACCGATACGAACAACCAGAGGATTCTCAGGCTTGACCGGGATTGGAACTACCTTTCTTCAATAGTAAAGCCTGATGATCAGAGCATAGACGCGGCTTCGGAATTCCTGCCTACCAAGATAATCGTTGACTTCGCCGGGCGGATCTTCCTCCAGGCCCGGAATGTCAACAAAGGGCTTATGGAATTTGACAGCCAGGGGGCTTTTACGGGGTATATGGGCGCTAACCGGGTGCAGGTCAACATCGTCGATTACGCATGGAAGTTCGTTTCCACCCAGGCCCAGCGGGCGCGGATGGACCTGTTTATTCCCACGGAGTACAACAACCTCTGCCTTGACCGGGACGGCTTCATTTATGTTACCAACAGCAGCGGCCAGGCCGACCCTGTCCGGCGGCTCAACGCTATGGGGCAGGACATCCTGATACGGAACGGCTACGAGGACCCCGAGGGCGATCTTGCCTACGGCAATGCCGGCGGTATAGCTGGGCGTTCCAAGTTCATAGATGCGGCGGCCCTGGAAAATGACTCCTACGCCTGTTTTGACCGGGTGAGGGGGCGGATATTCATGTATGACTTTCAGGGCAACCTTCTCTACGCCTTCGGCGGGATAGGCAACCGGCAGGGTTACTTCTTGCAGCCCGCTGCCCTCGAAAAGATGGGCTATTCCCTGTTCGCCCTTGATTCGAGGACCTGCGCCCTTACCCGCTTCGATTTGACAGGCTATGGGGCGGCAATAAACGCCGCCCTTGACGAATACCAGGCGGGGCGTTACGAGTCTTCCGCGGAAAAATGGGAACAGGTGCTGAAAATGAACGGCAACTACGATCTGGCCTACATCGGCATTGGCCGGGCGGCGCTCCGGCAGGGGGACTACCGGAAAGCGATGAAGTATTACCGGCTCAAGCGTTACCGCGAAGGTTACGGCAAGGCTTTCCAGTTATACCGCAAGCAGTGGATGGAGGAAAACCTTTGGAAAATACTCCTCATCCTGGGGGTCTTGATTATCGGGCCGCCTCTGGTTAAAGGCGTTTTAAAGATCAGGAAGGAGGTCATGGAAGCATGAAAAGCCCCTGCCGGAACCTGCGTTCTGAATCCGACGGAAGGGCTGTTCCCGTTTCTTTGGGGACAGGCGGACTCCTCAGGGTTATTGCGGATAAACCCAGGTGGGTTCATTTGGGAAAAACCCTTAAATACGCCCTGTACGTGTGCACTCATCCCTTTGACGGCTTTTGGGATTTGACCCACGAAAAGCGCGGGTCCCTGGCGGCGGCCAATATTATTGCCGCGGCAACGGTGCTGGTAGAGATACTGCGCCTTACCCTGACCAATTTTCAGTTTATCACCGTCAATATGGAATACTTCAACGCCCTGACCGTAGCCCTCCGGGTTATCCTGCCCCTCCTGCTCTGGACCGTCTCGAACTGGAGCCTTACGACCCTTATGGACGGCAAGGGACGGCTGGGGGATATTTATATGGCGACTTCTTACGCCCTTACCCCCTATGTGATCATCAACGGGGCGATGATAGTGGCGAGCTGGCTTATTACCTATGAAGAAGGGGCGGTTTACTACGTCATGGTGAGTTTTTCCGCCCTCTGGTCAGGGCTGCTTGTCCTTGCGGGTATGATGATGATCCACGATTACAGCGCGTCAAAGACCATTCTTTCAAGCCTCCTTGCCATAGCCGGCGTGGGCGTAATGGTGTTTATCTTTGTGGTTTTTTTCAGCCTTATCAGCGATGCTGTCGCGTATTTTGTGTCTCTGTACAAAGAGATACTTTTCCGGCTGATCTAGGAGGAGGGGTGAAAAAAACATTTTTGCTTTTGCCGGTTTTGTTTGTGTTTTTCGCCCCGGTTTCCTGCGTTAAGCAGGACCGGAAAATCCGGGACATTGTTATATATGAAAACGACGGACAGGGAAAAGACGCGGTTCTCGAAAATGAATTGCTGGAATTCCGTTTTCTGCCCGAAACGGCGGAGATTATTCTCACCGAAAAAGCCTCGGGCCGGGTTTGGCGTTCTACCCCCCAGGGGGGCGCGGATGATCCCGGCGCGGACGCCATAACCAAACAGCTCATGCAGTCCCAGTTCTCCCTTCAATATGCCGATGAAGCGGGAGTGGAGATGACCCTTTACAGCGGCAGGCACAGCGTTGAACGGGGGGCTTACAACTATGCCGCCGTTGACGGCGGGCTGGAGGTAAATTACGCCGTGGGCAACATCGCCAGGGACTACCGGTTCCCCGCCGCCGTGCCGGAAGAACGGATGCTGGTTTTCCTGGAAAAGATGGAGCGGAGCGACCGGCGGAAAGTCGAGGCAAGTTACCGCCTCTACGACATCAATAACCTGCGCTCCGGGGACGATAAAAACGCCCTTCTTGCCCTCTACCCGGATCTTGCCGGAGAGAAGGTTTATGTTCTCCGGGACAATACCCAGGAATACATGAAGGCCCAGATAGAAGAATTTTTCGCCGCCGCAGGGTATACCTATGAGGATTACCTCGCGGATGCGGCGCGTTACAATCCTTCAGGCGCGGCGGAAAAACCGGTGTTTAACATCACCCTCCGCTATGAGCTTGACGGCAATTCCCTTGTGGTCAGCGTACCCTTCGACAAAGCGGCGTACCGGGCCAGTTATCCCATGACGCATCTGACGCTTCTGCCTTTTTTGGGCGCCGGCGGCCTTGAGGATTCAGGGTACCTCTTTGTCCCTGACGGCAGCGGGGCGCTCCTGTACTTTAACAACGGCAGGCAGAATCAAACTCCCTACAGCAGCAATGTGTACGGCTGGGACGAGGGGATGCCCCGGGACGCGGTGATCAATGACAACAAAGCGCCCTATCCCGTATTCGGCGTGCAGAAAAACGGCGCGGCCCTTCTGTGCGTCATTGAGGAAGGCGCGCCGTATGCTATGGTACGGGCGGACGTTTCCGGCAGGAACTGTTCCTATAACCGGGTATACGCCCAGTTCGCCATGATTCACGGCGCGAAGATGGACATTTCAGGACGATCCGACCGGGAAGTGTATCTCTACGAAACCCGGCTCCCCCCGGGGGAGCGTATTGTGGAACGCTTCATTTTCTGCGCAGAGGACGGTTATACCGGAATGGCCAAAGAATACCGCGGGTATCTGCAGAAAAAGTACCCCGGCCTTCAAAAGCGGGCGGACGGGGGCGTACCGGCTGCCGTAGAGATAACCGGCGCGGTGAACAAGACCCAGCACAGGGCCGGCCTGCCCCTTGATCTGCCCCTCAAACTTACGTCTTACCGGGAAGCGGAAGACATGATCCGCGGCTTTGCGTCCTTTGGATGGAAAAATCTCCGGGTAAAGCTGATCGGCTGGTTCAACGGCAGCGTCGATCATTCTGTGCCTTCGGGAATTAAATTGATTGGGAAACTTGGCGGCAGGGGGGATTTCAGGGAGCTTGGGGAAACCGCGGCGCGGAGCGGCTATGATTTTTACGCCGAAGCGGATTTTCTCTACATGAGGGACAACAGTCTTTTTGACGGTTTCGGGCTTTACCACGACGCGGCCCGTTATGTGAGCCGTGAACGGATAGAGTTATACCCCTATAGTTTCGTCTGGTTCGGTGAACGGGATCAGTGGGGTAAACTCAGCTATCTGGCCCGGCCCGCCTACATGATGGAACTTATCGGCGGCTTTACCGCCCGGGCCGGCAGACTGGGCGTAAAGAACATCGCCTTTAGGACCATAGGCGCGAAACTTGCCGGGGATTACAACGAAAAGCGGCCTGTAAGCCGCGAAGCGTCAATGAACATGCAGGGGGAAAAACTCGCGGAATTGAAGAGCTCCGGCACAGGACTTCTGGTGAATACCGGGTATGCCTACGCCGCGCCCTACGCCGATTTCATTACCGATATGGCCCTGGACAGCCAGGGTTTCGGCATCACGGATGTTTCCGTACCTTTTTACCAGATCGCTCTTCACGGCCTTGTACCCTATGCGGGGCGGGCCATTAACCTTGCCGAAGATTACACCAGGAACCTCCTCAAAACCATTGAAGGCGGGGCGGGACTGTATTTCAGTTTTATGACCGGGGAAACCGCCATACTTCAGGAGACCAAGTTCCGGCAGTTTTACGCCAACGAGTATGGCAAATGGGCGAATGACGCGGATACTTTGTACCAAAAATTCACCAGGGATTTTGGCGGCTTGTTCAGCCAATATATTGAAAACCACGAAATACTTGCGCCGAATGTAACGGTAACCGAATACGAGGACGGCACCAAAGTCGTCGTGAATGCCGGCGATACTTTTTGGGACTACCAGGGCCTCCGTATCGGGGCGGATGATTACGCGGTGATCCGGTGAAGGGGAGGGGTAGAGAATGTACATAACGAAGAAAAAGGGAAAGCTTGCCCTGACGCTGGAAGGTAAAAACGCCGCCGCCGGATACTTTTTCATACTTCCTTTTATGATAGGTTTTCTGGCGTTCATGTTTTTTCCAATTCTGGAATCCCTGCGCATGGTATTCAGCGAAGTAACGATAGACACGGTGAAGCACGGATTTTCAATGAAATTTACCGGTTTTGCCAACCTGAACCGGGTATTTTTTGTTGATCCTGAATTTAACCGCCTTCTTACGGAAGAAGTGGGGCGTATGCTGCTGATCGTACCGGCGATCATCATTTTCAGCCTCTTTATAGCCCTGATCCTCAATCAGGAGTTTATGGCCAGGGGCCTCATGCGGGCCGTCTTTTTTCTGCCCGTAATTCTTTCTTCCGGCGTGATGATAGGGCTTGAGACAAACAATTCGCTTTTGAGCAGCATGGCGGAGATCATACAGCGGGGCAATTCGATGAAATCGTCGATTACCGGCGTGCTGGAAGACATACTCGTTACCGAAGGCGCGGGGAGCGACTTTATGGGGTACATTTTCGATATAGTGAACCAGGTTTATGACATCGCTATGGCTTCGGGCATACAAATCATTATCTTCCTGTCCGCCCTGCAGACAATTCCGCCCAGCATGTTCGAGGCCGCTAAAATGGAGGGCGCCACCGGGTGGGAATGTTTCTGGAAGATCACCTTTCCCATGGTCAGCTCGCTTATCCTCGTCAACGTAGTTTACAGCGTGGTGGATTATTTTATCAGAACGGATAACAGGGTCATGGAGAAGATAAACAGAATCTTCATGCAGCGCATGGAATATGGTTTTTCGACGGCTATGGCCTGGATATATTTTCTGGCGGTCATTGTGATAATCGGCCTCGCGGGGACGCTTATTTCAAGGAAGGTGTACTACTATGAATAAAAAAAAGACGGCGGATTTAGGCGGATTTCTGGAACGTAACCGCCTGTCCAACGGGTACCTTCTTAAAAAAACCGCCGGTTCTCTGGTCTATAAGGCCTGCCGTACAATTCTCCTCTTTGGGCTTTGCTTCCTTATAGTACAGCCGCTTCTGGACAAACTAAGCGTCAGTTTTATGGAACAGCGGGATTTGTACGATGCCACGGTGATAAGCATACCCCGTCATTTTACCCTGAAAAATTACCTGCTCGTTAATCAGCTGCTCGAATTTTTACCTTCCCTCTTTCAGACCCTGGCCATTGTGGTCATCAGTTCCGCCCTGCAAATCGCCTCGTGTACCCTGGCCGGTTATGGTTTTGCCCGGTACAAGTTTCCGTTAAAAAACTTCTGGTTTATGTGCGTAATGCTGATTATCGTTGTCCCGCCCCAGACCATTATGGCCTCCCTCTACCTGAATTTCCGTTTCTTTGACGTTTTTGGAATAATCCGCCTTATCGCCGGGACGCCGTTAAACCTGCTCAACAGCGCGGCGGGTTACTGGATGCTTTCCGCGGCGGGAATGGGATTGAAAAGCGGACTGTACATCTTTATGCTCAGGCAGTATTTCCGCGGCGTACCGAAAGAACTTGAGGAAGCGGCGTATGTGGACGGCTGCGGCAGGTTTGCTACCTTTATCCGCATCATGCTTCCCGACGCGGCGCCTATGCTTACTTCGTGCTTTTTGTTCTCCTTTGTATGGCAGTGGACGGATTCCTTTTACTCGACCTTGTTTCTGACAAATTACAAGATGCTTGCCAGCGGTCTCGGCGGCCTTGCCGACCGCCTTGCGGAGTGGTGGGCTGTGGTAAACGGCAGTAATAGCATTGCAAGCACCGTAGCGCCTGTCGGTTATACCCAGGCCGTTATTGCTACGGGAATGTTGATGTGCCTTGCGCCCCTTATTTTGCTTTATATCCTTGCGCAGAAGGCTTTTGTAGAGAGCCTGAGCCAGACAGGGATCAAAATGTAGGTTTCAATGCGGAAAAGCCGCTTGAGATAAAATTTTTTATTGGAGGCAAAAAAATGACGAAAAAAATAATGCGAATGGGACTAACGCTGCTTGCGTTTAGTATGTTTGCGGCGTTTCCCCTGTGGGGAGGCGGCGGAGGGCAGTCCGGCGGGGGACGGTCTGGCGGGGGACAGGCCGGCGGAGGACAGGCAGGGGTCTCTCTCGAAGGCATGGACATTACCATCGGCAACTGGTGGGCCGACTGGGATGTAGCTACACGCAAGGCGAACAGCGACGCCGAAGAACGGCTGATAGCTTACCGTACAAAGATTCAACAGGATTACGGCTTTAAGATACGGGAGAAAAACATCAGCAGCTGGGAACAAATGGCGCAGCTTGCGGCTACCTCTACCATGACCGGAAAGCCCGCGGCGTCTATCTTTGTACTTCAGCCGAACTGGGCCATGACGCTCTATAACCAAAAACTGCTCTATCCGGTAAGCGACAGTAAAGCTGTTGACATGTCCGCGGTGAAGCCTGTTGAGTGGAACCGGGATGTCAGGGCCGCTTTTACCTTTGGCGGTAAAGCCTATGCTTTTTCTGTCGGCTACGGTTCAAGCCAGCACGCAAACGGCGTGTTCTTCAACAAACGCCTCTTCGAAGAGGCCGGCCTTGACCCGGAGCTTCCCTATGATATGCAGAAGGCAGGGACCTGGACCTGGAACGCCTTTATGGATCTATGCAAGAAGCTTACCAGGGACATAAACAACGACGGTATTATCGACACTTATGCTCTTACCGCGGATTTATCTACCGAAACCCTGGATGCCATTGTAGCAAGCAACGGCGCCAATTATGTGGATAAAGACGCGTCGGGTAAATTTGTCAATGCCACAGGCAGGCCCGAATTTTTACAGGCTTTGCAGTATTCCCTCAGGCTGTATAACGAGGGCGTTCTTATGCCGCGGCCCCAGGATTCCAACTGGGACTGGTATAAGCCCATGTTCCAGAACGGGAGGGTGGCAATGCTGGTTACCCAGCAGTACGTGGCGCAGGAACTGCGGGACATGGCGGATGACTGGGGCTTTGTGCTTTTCCCCAAGGGGCCGAATGTTTCCACATACCGGTACAGTTCTGATGAAAATGTTTATGTTATTCCCAGCACCTATTCGGCTGCCGAAGTGGATAAAATACTCTACGCTTTCCAGTTGTGGAGTACCCCGGTTGACGACGCTCCCGATGCGTGGAAGGACGATCAGTACAGCATCTACCGCGATTCCCGGGCCGTTGACGAAACGCTTACGATGATCCGGGATCCCAAGTACGGTTCAATGAAGAATTACGTCTTTATACCCGGACTGGAAAGGGGCGATATTGCCTGGAATATGTGGTGGGACGGGGTTGATCCGGCCCAGCTTGTTGAATCGGTCTCCCAGTCCTGGGACGCCCTGATCAACGACGCGAACGGTGCTGCTAACTAAATAGAAAAATTGTCCCGGAAACCACGGCCTGGATACGGCCAGGTTTCCGGCGTTTGTAAGGCGATCTGCTGCGTTTACTTTAAGAGAAAAAGGTCCACGGATTAACACAGATAACACAAGATACCGATACGATTCATGTCCGTTTGCCTTCGCTGTCTCTATAAGACTGTATTACCCTGGCACTGGCATGCGCCTTGCGCCGACTCCCGCAAAACAGCCAGCCGGTCGGACTGGTTGAGCCGGATGCTTGTGTGGCTATTATCTCATACACTTTGGACAAACTGGAACTAAATTTTCCTTGACCTGCATGGGTACAATATCCTTGTATTGAAACAGACTGTCCCGATTAAAGAAGTCGCTCTCCGTTATATTCCGCATCGCACTTAGGTTTTTCCCGGAGATTGAGTACCAGGTATATTGATATTCATAGCAGCAGTCCTCATGCCGACAGGTTGTAGTTGTAACAATAAGATTACATTCGTTACAACTACGGCCATTTTCCGTTTGACGCATGATTCTACCGCAATAGGGGCATTTTTCAGTCTCGAATTCCAGTATGGTTTTAAAGAAAATTTTCTGAAGGCGGCGGTATGAGTTAATATCAAAAAGCGTTAAAGGTAAAACTCCAAAGGTATCGCCTACTTTAGAAGCATACCGGGTCATAAGCTGCTCGTTATTTCGTATCACCGGTAAGGCAAATATGGTGAGGTTGGCGTTTTCGTTGGTGTTTGTCTTAAAATATGATGACATTTTAAGCCGTTCCTCATCTTCTATCTGGCAGTAAAGAGGGGCATCCTGAAATTCCTAGTGCAACCTGATAGAATAAACCAAGGTGGCACAAATGGGGTATCAAAGAATTACAATGGAAGAGCGGGAGGAAATATTTCGCCTGCGTTATGAAGATCG
>JAISOQ010000258.1 GCA_031275515.1 Treponema sp.
CCGTCTGGCCGGAGGGAACGCAGCGCCAGGACAGTCGAGCCGCCGCCGTCAAAGTTAAGGCCGTCGTAAGCGCCAAGCTGTTTCAGTATAAGGGCAAGTTCCGCCTCGGTAGCGCCGGCGCTGCCGGGCCTCCTGCCGTCAATGGCAAGAAGGTAAAGGATGTTTCCATCAGGGGAAAGCCCTGCCGCGCTTCGGGGATGCCTGGGGGCGTTGCCCCCTAAGGCGTTGCCCCCTGAGGCTTTTCCGCCGGCAGCCGCCTCCAGCACACGGCTGACCGGGGTTCCCTGGTGAAGCACAATCTGAAAGCCGCCCGCCGCGTTTTCGATGCCCTCTAAGCCGGGGGCCTGCTGTAATGCGGCGGCAAGCTCCCTTTGGGAGAGAATTGCGGCCCTTCTCCCCGGAGACAGGGCGGCGTCATCATTTGGGTAAAATACCAGCGCGTCGAAGCGGGGATCGGGGCGGGCAACCAGAATACCCTTTGAAACCGCGATCCCGTCGATAAAACGGTCTTCTCCGGTTTTAGCGGAAACGGGGCTGAAAGGATTGGCGTTAATTCCCGCAATACAGTTGTAGCGTTCTACAAAAGAAGAGACTGAGCCTGCGGGCATGTGGTTCTCCCGGAATTCGCCGTTTACCGGTTCAGGTCCGCTTACCACCACGGAAAGCTCCGGTTCGCTTAAATCCACCCGGAGCGCCCAGAACTCAAGGAGGGGCCTGTCCAGTTTACCCGCAAAGAGGGCAAGCCCTTGGCTGAATTCTTCCGCATAGGGCGTCCATTGGGGAATTATGACGTCAATCGTCTCGAAACCGGCGGGTACAGTGCGTATCCGTACCGGTGAGAAGGTCCGGCAGGACGCGAAAAAGAGAAATAACAGTACTATTACCGCTGTTTGCCGTAAGGGTTTAGCTCTGTCCATAGGTTTCCATTGCCCCGGTATTAACTTGAAAGATAAACCCCGGAACCGAACAAGTCAATCGCGTCCAAATTCCAATCAGGGAATCCAGAGGGGGACTTTCCTCCCCATTGTAATGCGGGTAACGCTTTCAATGAAGCAGTACGCCGCCTTGAATAAACCCGGATATTTACACTATACTTTATAAAATTCCTTTTAAAAAGGCGCATGACGGCTTTTAGTATATTACAGGAATGGGGAGGTCGTATGACGATAGTCGAGATGCTGGAGCAAAGCGGGGTTCTCACCCTCCTTGGCATGAGCATAGTGTTTGGATTCTTGATAATTTTGATCATTGCTGTTACTCTGGCGGGCAAAATTATTCACGCTCTGGGCTGGGACAAGGACGCCGGGGGGACGGCAGGTACCGGCGCGGCTGCGGGAAAAGCCCCGGCTAAGGCTGCCGCTAAAACCGCCGTTGCCGCCGCTATTACCGCGGCGGTGAACGAATATCGCAAAACAAATTCTTAAATTGAGGATGAAACAAGATGGCTAAAGTTCAACTAACTGATTTAGTCCTTAGGGACGCTCATCAATCACTGTTTGCTACCCGTATGGTGACCGCCGACATGCTGCCTGTCTGTGAAAAGCTGGATAAGGCCGGCTTTTTTGCCCTGGAAGCCTGGGGCGGCGCTACCTTTGATTCCTGTATCCGTTTCCTTAACGAAGATCCCTGGGACCGGCTAAAAAAACTCAAGGCCGCCCTGCCGAATACCCGGATCATGATGCTCCTGCGGGGCCAGAACCTTCTGGGGTATCGGCATTACGCCGACGATGTAGTGGCGAAATTTGTGGAAACCGCCGCCCGGGACGGGGTTGACGTATTCCGTATCTTTGACGCCGTAAACGATCCCCGGAATTTTCAAGCCGCCACTAACGCCGCAAAAAAAACGGGAAAACATATCCAGGCGGCTATCTCCTATGCGGTAACACCCTTCCATACTATCGAAAAGTACGTTGAATTAGCCAGGCAGTACGCCGATATAGGCGCTGATTCTATCGCCATAAAGGATATGTCCGGGCTTTTAAAGCCCTACGAAGCCTATAACCTGGTGAAGGCTATCAAAAAAGTAGTGGATCTTCCCATCGAAATCCACTCTCACGCTACAACCGGGATGTCCGTGGCCACCCTGACTAAGGCCGCCGAAGCGGGAGCGGAGATCCTGGATACGGTCATCTCCTCCCTGGCAATGGGTACCAGCCACAGTCCTACGGAAACAATGGTGGAGATTTTCAAAGGGACCGAATTCGATACAGGGCTTGATACCAAACTGCTGCTGGAAATCGCCGCGTATTTCCGGGAAATCCGGAAGAACTACAAGAAATTTGAATCCAGCTTCCTGGGTGCGGATACCCGTATCCTGGTTTCCCAGGTTCCCGGTGGTATGCTCTCCAACCTGGAAAGCCAGCTCAAGGAACAGGGCGCTTCCGACAAGATCGACGATGTGCTCAAGGAAATCGCCGTTGTCCAGAAAGACGCGGGTTACCCGCCGCTGGTTACCCCCACAAGTCAGATCGTGGGGACTCAGGCGGTGTTCAATGTTCTTTTTGGCCGGTATAACCGGCTTTCAGGCGAATTCCAGGACCTCCTGGTAGGCAAGTACGGCGCCTGCCCGGCGCCCAAAAACCAGGACGTAGTCAAGAAAGCCCTGGAAGCCCTCAAGATGGACAAAGAGATCACCCATCGTCCGGCGGACGATATTCCCGCCGAATACAATAAGCTCGAAGAAGAGACCCGGAAGCTTCTGGGAACTTCCCAGGTCACGGTGGAAGATGTTCTGACTTACGCCATGTTCCCCAAGGTTGCCCCTGACTTCTTTAAAAAGCGTCCCCAGGGTCCGGTGGTGTTCAAGCCCGAAGCGGAAGCTCCCAAAGCGCAGGGAGCGGGCGGTTCCCCAGCCGCCGCAGGATCGGGACAGGCCGCCAGGTACTCGGTCAACGTGGACGGGGTCAACTATAATGTAGTGGTTGCCCCGGCGGGGACCGTGGCCATTACCCCTGCGGCGGGCGGCGCGGCGGCTCCTGCTGCCGTGGGCGGCCTGGTTGTTCCCGCTCCAGTGGCGGGGACCATTATCCGGTATGCTGTGGACGAAGGGGCCCAGGTAAAAGCCGGAGAAACTATCATCATCATTGAATCCATGAAGATGGAACTGGACATCAAGGCTACGCATGACGGGAAGATTCATTTCCTGGCGGCTCCCGGAACTCAAGTGGCGGCCCAGCAGCCAGTGGCGGAACTCACCGGTCCCGGTCTGGGGGGCGCGGTTCAGGCAGGGGGCGGTTCTCCGGCAGCAGCCAGCCCGCAAGCCGCTCCCGCTCCCGCCGCGGCGCCTTCCGGCGGCACGGTGGTGCCTGCTCCGGTGGCGGGAACTATCATCCGCTATGCCGTGAATGAAGGGACTCATGTCGCTTCCGGAGATACCATCATCATCATTGAGTCCATGAAGATGGAACTGGATATTAAGGCCACTGCCGCCGGTACAGTCCGTTTCCTGGTCCCTGCGGGGACTCAGGTTGCCTCTCAGCAGCCCATTGCCGAAATAAACTAAAGGAATCGCTATGCTTAATACGGATATGAAAAAGAACCCGGCGCTGATAACGAAAATATGTCTGGTCATTCTTATCGGCGCCTTCGCACTTTCTTTCGTAACCTCGGCCTTTGGTCCCCGGGTCCAGGCCCAGACCACGGCCTCTGCGGAAGAGCTTCCGTCCTTCAGGAACCTGAGCGGAATCATCCCCAACAGCCGGGATCTTCCCCGGGTTTCGGTGGGCAGCTTTTTGCGGAACATCGCCGAAACGACCGGGATTTACGCCTTTGTCACCGATCAAAGCCAGAAAGAAACCCCTGCGGGGCTTCCCATCACGATTTTCGGCTGGCAGGAATTCCTTATGGTGGCAGTGGGCTTCCTCATCATCTACCTGGGGGCGGTCAAAAATTTTGAGCCTCTGCTCCTTATTCCCATAGGTTTTGGAACCGTTTTTGTGAACATCCCCTTTGCCGGTATGGGAGAAGCCCCCCACGGGATGCTGCATATCATTTACGAAAGCGGAGTGGGCAACGAGTTCTTCCCCATGATCATCTTTATGGGCATCGGGGCCATGACCGACTTCGGTCCTCTTATCGCCAATCCCAAAACCGCCATCCTGGGGGCTGCCGCTCAATTCGGCGTCTTTGCGACCTTGTTCTTCATCAGCATCGCAAACTTCCTGCCCGGAGTGGCCTTCAACCTCAAGGAAGCCTGCGCAGTGGCCATCATTGGCGGCGCCGACGGCCCCACCACGATCTATATCGCGGCGAAACTTGCCCCCCAGCTTCTGGCAACGGTGGCAGTAGCGGCGTATTCCTACATGGCCCTGGTGCCTATCATCCAGCCCCCCATCATGAAGGCCCTGACCACCAAGCACGAAAGGCTTATCAGGATGAAGCAGCTCCGGCCCGTATCCAAAGTGGAAAAAGTTTTCTTTCCCCTGGTGGTTTTTGTGCTGGCTATACTTCTTATCCCCTCGGCGGCGCCCCTTATCGGCTGCCTCATGTTCGGGAACTTTATCCGGGAATGCGGCGTGGTGGACCGGCTTTCCAAGACCTTGCAGAATGAGCTTATCAACATCGTGTCTATCTTCCTTTCCTTGGGAGTGGGCAGTCAGATGACCCCGGACCGGTTCCTGAACCCTTCGTCCCTCATCATTGTGGTCATGGGGCTTGTGGCTTTTGCAATAGCCACCGCCACCGGCATCCTGGTAGCCAAGTTCATGAATATCTTCCTCAAGGAGAAGATCAATCCTCTTATCGGTTCCGCCGGGGTTTCGGCGGTTCCCATGGCCTCCCGGGTTTCCAACAAGGTGGGCCTTGAGTACGATCCGGGGAACTTCCTCCTGATGCACGCTATGGGCCCCAACGTGGCCGGCGTCATCGGTACGGCTATTGCCGCAGGGGTCATGATCGCGGTGTACGGCGGCTGATCCTACAGGTCCGCAGGCCGCACGGCGGTACATAGCGAAAGCCCCCTGGTGGAATAGGCATAAGCCGTTCCGCCGGGGGGCTTTTATTTTGCGCTCCCGTTGAGCTTGCCCGGAGCATGGTAACAGCCGCCGGATAATGCCGCCGCCAAGGAGGGGGGAATATTTTGCCCGTGAATTAGAGCCTTTAGGGGGTGAACGAATCTCTCGTTATTGACAGCCCCTGCCTCGTCTCATGAAAAATCTAACCTAAATAAACTTTGAGTCTGTCCCAAAACTAATTGACTGTGCGTTAACGCGCACGGTTTTGGGAAAGCCTCACTTATCCGAAAGAGGGATCGGAGGGTTAATACGGTGTTATGTGCCATATCCCCCCAAATTGGTTAAAAAATATCAGATAGAATTTATGCTGCAAGATGCTTGACATTAAAGAATAATATGAGCCTGTTCCAAAACCCCTAGATAAAAAGTTGGAGATACTTCAGGGCGGCCAGACAGACAACTGCGGTCATTAATACGAAAGATACTTTCCGGTAACCTTTCACATATATTGAA
>JAISOQ010000300.1 GCA_031275515.1 Treponema sp.
TAATAGAAGGTAACCCCCAGGGACTTCCAGAAAAGTTCATCCCCCAGCATACGCCTGAAATTTTTTAATCCCGAAAAGACCGGCGTTGCCAGGATGTCGTAATCGGTAAATGAATAGTAGAGTGAAATGAGTATGGGGAATATGGCGAAGGCAAAAAAGCCCGCCAGCCAGGGGCTGATAAAAGCATAACCTGCCAGGTCTTCGTGGAGACGCCGTTTTGCCGTGGTATAGGCCATAATTCCCCTTATCGCAGATTTTCAGCCGGCACGACATCCATATCGTCGAAGGTCTGATTTTCCCCGGCCATAGCCCAAATAAAGGTATACGAAGAAGTACCCGCTCCCGCGTGAATCGACCAGGAGGGGGAGATAACCGAATCCTCGTTTCGCAGCACCAGATGGCGTGTTTCCTCAGGGGCGCCGTGCATGTGGAAGACCACGGCGCCGGGCTCGACGTCAAAGTAAAAATAAACCTCCATGCGCCGTTCATGGGTATGACAGGGCATGGTATTCCACACCGAACCTTTTTCCAGAACGGTCATTCCCATCACCAGCTGGCAGCTTTGGCAAACCGCGGGATGCACATACTGGTAGATGGTCCGGGCATTCACATGGGCCTGGTCCCCAAGCTTCCGGGGATTTGCCTTTTCAATGGGGATAAACACCGCAGGATAGGGCGTATGGGCAGGGGCGCTGGCCAGGTAGAATTTCGGCGGGTCCGCCGGGTCCCGGGAAGAAAACAACACCTCCTGTACTCCCTTGCCGACATAGAGGCCGTCCCCTTTTTTCATGTCATAGTCCTCGCCCCCGGCCCTTACCCTGCCTTTTCCGGCAATACAGATAATGCCGAGCTCCCGGCGATCCAGGAAAACATCGCTGCCGAAATCCTTGCCGCCCTCAAGGGCAAGTTCCTTTTTTACCGGCGCAGCCCCGCCGAAAACCACCCGGTCGGTATGGGTATAACAAAGGCTTATCTCTTCGGGAACAAAAACCCGGTCAAAGAGAAAGTGGGAGCGCAGCGCCGCAGTATCGTAGCGTCTTACATCTTCAGGATGCTCGGCATAACGTTTTTCTAAAATCATCGGTATCTCCTTTTTTTCTGCCGGCCGCCGGGACTGTCAGGTATTAGGCGTCCTTTTCAAAGTAACCTGCATATTCGGTATAGATCCGCTTTCCCAGCCGCCGTATACCGCCGTTGAAGTGTTTGGTAAAAAAAGGTTCCACTTCATCCTTGTTTTTATGTTCAATAATTGAAAAAATTTTTTCGTGCTCCTTTACGATGGCCCGGAAATTCTGTACCCCCACAATGTCCAGCATCCTGAAACGGGTGTAATGCACTTGGGCATGCTGGATCTTCCGCCAAAGAAAATCCATGCCCATGGCGCTGAACCATATCCGGTGAAAGGCCGAATCTTCGTTGTAAAAATCCCGGGGGGAAAAATCGGTATTGAGGAGCACCAGTTGCTTACGCAGAAAATAACGCAGTTTTTCCATCAGCAGGCTGTCGTTAAGGTCGATAAAATCCCGCACCACCTTTGATTCAATGGCGATCCGCATATAGATCATTTGTTTTATCTGATGAAGATTTATAAGGCTGACCCTGGTTTCTTTGTAAGGCACGATTTCTATGAGCCTCATATCGGAAAGCCGCTGAAAGACGCTGCGCACCGGCGTGCGGGAAACGGAAAAGCGGCTGCAGATTTCGCCTTCCGATATCACCGTTCCCGGGGGAATAGTCAGGTTGAGGATATCTCTTTTGAGGATTGTGTAAATGTTTTTGACATTGTCCTGCTGAGGGACGACGGTTAATACATCGGTCATGGCTTCCTCAAAAAATAGATGTATACAACTTCAATATATGTATACAATCTATATCCCCCCTGAATTTTTGTCAATGGAGGCTGCTTCAAAACTTCAGTATTTTGGAACCGGATCAATGATTTTCGCGGCGGTTTCCCTGAGAAAGGCAACGCACCCCCGGCCCGTCATGGGGCCGCTGTTTTCCAGGAGAAGGTCAACCCCGGGCTTTTTCTCCATGAGGAGCCTTAAAAGACAGGGCCAGTCCAGCTCTCCTGTCCCTGCCGGAAGGTCTCCGGTCTTCCTGCCGCCCTCCATCCTGAAATCCTTGAGGTGTACCGCCATGATCCGGCTCCCCAGGGTATCCAGGGCTTCCCTGAAAAACTCCTCCTGACCGCGGGAAAGGCCGTTCCCGGGGATGAGGTTCACGGGATCGTAAATAACCGCCAGGGCGGGCGACGGAAAGCGCTCCATGAGTTCTTTCATTAATTCGATTGAAGAAAGGGTATGACGGTCCGCAACCGGCTCTATTCCCACCATGGAACCGCATTTTTCAGCGGTTTTGAGGAGCCGCTCCACGGAAGTACAGAGCAAATCGAAGGTTTCCCGTTTTTTTGTATCCGGATGCCAGGAGCAGTCAGGATTACAGGACCCTGTTTCGGTGCCCACCAGGGAGGAGCCGAAATCCCGGGAGAAGCGGAGGTGCTCCTCAAACAGCCTGAGGCTCCGCTCCCGTTCGTCCCGGTCGGGATGTACCGGGTTGATATAACAGCCAAGAACGGCAATGGCGATACCCTTTTCCTCAAAGATTTTCCCCACCCCCCGGGCATAACCGGGGCTGAGAGAACCCGGCGCCGGCGGACGGGAAAAGGCCTTTGACAGGGCAAGCTGTACCGACTCCGCGCCGTAAAGGGCAATAGTTTTAGCCAGCTCCGCCGGAGGGAGGCATCCGTAATCATGGGCTCTAAGACCTATGCGTATCATAAAAGCAGTATAAATGACCTTAAAAAAAAGGTAAAGTCTTGAGCGTTTCCCAAAACCCGGTTGGTTTTAGGAAACGCACCCGGGAAAAGGGCCTAAAGTCCGTTTTTCATGGACCTGGGAAAAACACTTGATTTTAGAACGCCGTATGGGTATCCTCACATTTGCGCCAGGAATTACCGGGCGCCTCCGAAACAGGGGATTTTTTGATGAATGAATACAGCCTGAGTTTTTTCGGCGCCCGGGGAGACGGTCAAACCGATAATTCCCGCGCCTTTGCCGGGGCCCTGGAAACTCTGAAAGAGGGGGGGGGCGGAACCTTACGGGTGGAACGGGGGGTATGGCGCACCGGCCCCCTGGAGCTTTTTTCAAACACCACCGTGGATCTGGAAGCGGGGGCGGTAATTTCCTTTATTCCCGAACCGGATCTGTACGGGCCGGTTTACACCCGTTGGGAGGGAATCCGCTGTTATGCCATGCACCCCTGTATTTTTTCCCGCGGCCAAGAGCATATAACCCTTACCGGCGCGGGAAGCCTCGACGGAAACGGCCCGGTATGGTGGGACCTCCTGCGGGACAAGCGCCGCCGGGGGCAGACGGGGCCGGAAAGCCCGGCGGAACAGGAGTTTGCCCGGCTTAACCCCGGTTTTGAAAAACAGCCCAACGGCGGCGGCGGAAGGGGCATCCAGTTTCTCCGTCCGCCCCTGGTACAGTTTCTGAATTGCCGCGACGTGCGCCTTGAAAACATCCGCCTTGTGAATTCGCCCTTCTGGACCCTCCACCCGGTTTTCTGTGAAGGGCTGGTTATCAGGGGGCTTTCCATTTCTAATCCTCCCGATGCGCCGAATACCGACGGCATTGATATTGATTCCTGCGGGGACGTGTGCATCGAAAACTGCCGTATCAGCGTGGGCGATGACGGCATTGCCCTGAAATCCGGTTCCGGGGAAGACGGTATTAAAGCCGGCAAACCCTGCCGCGACGTGGTGGTCCGGGGCTGTACCGTGGAGGACGGCCACGGCGGCATCGTCATCGGAAGTGAAACCGCAGGGGGAATCTTTCAGGTGCTGGCCGAGGATTGCCGCTTTTTGGGAACCGATCGGGGCATCCGCATTAAAACCCGCCGCGGCCGGGGAGGGGCGATTCGGGATCTGGAGTTCCGAAATATCATTATGGAAAACAACCTCTGCCCTTTGGTCATCAATATGTATTACCGCTGCGGCGCGGATATTTCGGACGGGTTTTTTAGCCCCGATCCCCAGCCGGTCAACGGGACTACCCCTTCGGTTAAAAATATCCGCGTCTCCGGTATCCGGGCTTCAGGCTGCCGGGCCTCAGCGGGGTTCATCGCGGGCCTCCCCGAATCGCCGGTGGAAAACCTGATAATGGATCAATGCGAATTTTCCACCGACGAACAAAGCGGCGTGAGTCCCGGCGAATCGGATATGTTTTTGGGAATTCCTGTGGTGGAGGGAAAAAGTTTCCGCCTCCTGCATGTGAAGAACTTTGAATGTAAGGGCGTACACGTACAGGGGCCGGCGGAGGCGTTTATATACCAGAGCGGGCGCATTAAAATGCACCAAGGAAGTGTTACGAAATAAAGTGGACGATATTAAAGATTGGCGGCAACAGAATAATTCCATTCGCCGTGAAAATCGGCCTTAATAATATTCAGGCTGTCAAACTCTTCATCAGTAATTTTTATACCGGTTTCATACTTCGATTCGTCTATAACACACGTTACG